>CALKUJ010000131.1 GCA_937996825.1 uncultured Polynucleobacter sp.
CGGAGTATTCGGCCAAGTATTACGCGCAATCCATTGCTGCAAACGCAGCAACTGCGACCCAACAGTCTGCGGCGGCAGCTGCATCTGCAAGTGCCTCTGCAACTAGCGCAAGTCAGTCGGCATCCTCTGCAACAGCTTCGGCTAACTCCGCGACGCAATCGCAGAGCTACATGAATCAGGCGCAAGGGTATGCGGCTGCTGCTGGAGGCGCAAACGTTGCGCCTCAAGTTTTCACGGCCAATGGCTCTGCGACGGACTTTGTTTTAACGACCGCAGCATCGAGCGTTCACAAGTTGATGGTCACCATCAATTACGTAGTTCAGGACTCGCTTGAAGCCTATGTCCTAGTGAATTCGGGAGCAACGCTTCGATTTACTTCTGCACCTCCCGCCAACGCGCGGATAGTGGTGCGTTACATCTAATCAGGAGATTTCATGGCAATTACACGCATCCCCAAGGCGGGGCTGGATGATGCTTTGCAAGCAGAGCTCAATGGCAAACTTGATAAGACGGGCGGCACGATGACTGGCACCGTCACGATGAGTAACGGTGCGCTTATCAAGAGCAGTGTGACCAGCGATGACGCCCGAAACACGGGCTACAAGATGGCGGACGGACAAGACATCGGAGAGATGAACCGTTCAAGTCAGTACTACGACGATCGAGCTTCCAACTGCAACGGTTATCTGCCCAACGGAAATTGCGCAAGTAATGGAAACTGGAATCCACCCAACGGCAATTGGTGGACATGGGGTGTGAGTGGCGTTCCTACGACCAACTGCGCCAATTGGGGCAGCTATGACGGGGCAGGTGGTACGACCCAATCCTTTAACGCCGTGCCTGTTAGTTACAACTACGACGGCTATTACGAGGCGGCGAATGAAATCGGTGGATCTGAATACCACCGTTGGTATCGCAATTGCAATTGTGGGGCGTTCAACTGCCGTACAAATTGCAACTGCAACTGCAATTGCAACTGCTGCGGTTGTTGCTAAGGGGGAAGTATGAAGGCATACATCACACGTCCCCAAACAATGGCATCAGTTCCTGACCATGTGATCCGAATTTATGTGGATAAAGTGGCTGAAACGATCACGTTTGAGATGGGCTTAGCAAGTCAGCAATGGCCAAGCGACAGTCATTTCGATGGAAAAACGTTTATTAACAACGGCAAAGAGTATCGACTCCTTGCCGAATCAGTCCTGTCTTTTTCAGAGCTCAAAGCGAACCGAGCTTGGTCAGATCGGCAGGCGTGGCACTTGACATATCGATGGGACCAACGAGACTGGAGTCGCCCAATCCCGCTGTACACCGTCACATTGCCGACTCGCATGTCTGCGCCTGAGTTTTCGTTGACGACTTATCGCAACAACTTCTCTGTTGGGCTAGCGGTCCCCTTTGCAGATAGTCAATTTGATGACTGTGTCATCACCGCCAATATCAGCCCAGATGTTGATCGTGGTGACTGTGAGATTTACGGCTTGGAAGAGAACGACATCATTCGAACGTCATATTCCGCATCGTCTTATGTTCGCGAGTTGATCGTGATGCCTGACGTATTAATTTCAGGAGCGTCCGAGTGTCCAGCAAATGAAAGCGTGGAATTCGAGCTGCAGATCGTTGACGCTGATGGAGCGCCTCTTGAAAAGGACGCAGAGATTTATCTCGAAGCAGTGAATGGGTATTTGCCCAAGTCACGTGTGAGAACGGTGAACGGAGCTGCGACAGCTAAGTTCATGGCGCTAGGACTCCAGCCGGGTGACAAAGCCAGGATCAAAGCTGGATTTAAGTTTTTCCTTGGGGCTGCAGATTTAGAGGTGAACATCACATGACGCGTGACATCTTTGCTTGTCGAATCTACCAAGGCATTCATCAATTTCCTCAAGACCAAATGGCGCTGATGCAATTACATGCGCTAGCCGTGCATGCAACGTTGAATCCTAACGGCCAGCCTTGGTCTCGTCAGAATCGTCAAAGCTTGCTGTCTCAAGTGGGGAATGGGAAATTCAAAGGGCTAGATGAGCTTGTTCGCAAAGTGATTGTGGATAACTATTCATGTTCAATTGAACAGGCGACAGCGCGAGAGGTGATTACCTACAAAGGTCAATTCATCCCGCTTCATGTTGAAGACACAGATCTCTCAGCTGTCTATTGGTTGGATGCTGATGCGCGTCCAGACCCTGAACGCCAAGACTACTCGGGAGCATTTGTTCTTGTAAATCCTAGCGGTGCGTACGGAAGCCGCAAGTTACCTTGGGAGGAGTGTCGTTCAGAAATCATCCACCCCAAGCCAGGCATGCTATTGGTTTTTCCAAGCTATTTGGCGCATCACTCTCACCCCTACAACGGAGAGCGACCCTCAGTGGAAATCCACTTTGAATTCAAGGTGTCGCCAAATTCGGGAGTCGCTCAATGAAGATATTAGATGACTTCATCGACGCAAAGCTTGTCAGTGAAACCAGAGACTGGCTACTGGGGCAGCCCCTTGTGTATGGATGGAAGGCGCACTCGGGTTCAGCGGGAGTTTTTTGGCACCGAAACTTTGTGCTTCCAGGTACCTACAAGCACCACTATGACGATGGGGCATGGCGACATGACCTGACGTTTGAGGCGTTCCTGCGTGAGGCTAGCCCATTGGCAGATGTGGCCCGCCTTGTTCAAGCTGAATTTTTCAAGGGCGTTTCACTCACCCGCGTGTGGGTCAATGTGCAATCGTTTGGAGACGAAGCGTCTTTGCATCGTGACTTTCCACAAGAGTTTGCGGGACAGGCGAGGTCCGTGATTTGGTATCCCGTTGACAAATGGGATCCGGATTGGGGCGGAGATTTGATCGTTTTAGACCAAGACGGGGAAATCGAAGCTGCAGCAATGGTGAAGCCCAATCGATTGGTTTGCATTGATGGGACAAAGCCGCACTCGGTACGACCCATGTCTCGGTACTGCAATGCGCTGCGCATTGCAGTGGCGTTTGCTTGTGAGGTAGGGCAATGATTGAAAACCTTTGGCCAACGCCTGTTTTGACGGATAAAGCGCCGTGGTCTGACTCAGAGATGGGGCAGCTTCGTGGCTTTGCTGTCGAGCGTTTCAAAAACCACAAAGCCAATCCACCGAAGCATGCATTGCCTGATGTTGACGTGAAGCTAAGGGTTCAGTTGAACTTGTTTCACTCAACCCATGAGAAGCTCGCTCCTCCGGTGTGGATTCAATTTCGCCAATGGGTTGATACGCTTTATCGGAGCTATCTCACTCAAGCACACGGGCTTAGAAACGCTGACGAGCTTTTGATTGAAGCTCGGTGCATACCTGTTCATTACCAGCAGGGTATGCGCGCGCAGCCTCACTACCACCATACCTGTGACCATGTGTTGTGTCTCTATTTGGATTGTGGACATGACAGGCGATCCCCCACAGAGCGCGATTGGACCGTTGGTGACGGTGAGCTCATTCTTCAAGATCCCCGCCCCATGGCGGGGTTTCCATTTTGGGAAAAGCTGCGCCACATCGAAACCTATCCAGGCTTAGTGGTCATTCACCCCTCAAGGGTTTGGCATGAGAGCAATCCATTCAATGCACAGGGAACACGCACGCTACTTGTTGTCACCCTGCGCGTCGCATCTCACAACTACTGTGAGCTTTATTGCAATTTGTCTAAAAGTGAAGGTGACGTAAATGCTACGAGCATCAGTTGAAGAAATCAGTGAGGAAGAAGTCCTGCTGATTGTTGAAGTCATGGACGGTGAGCGTGTTCGCTCTCGTCGTGAGTATCACTTGGCTAAGTTGCCATTTCAAAGCGCTCAAGAGGTTTGTCGTGCCGTCTGTCCTGAAGCATTTCAAGAGGCAGAGCAGTCGGCAGCAAAGGAGAGCTTTTAATGGCACGATTTCATTTGAAAGCGCACGATCGTCGTGGGCAGGATGTTTCACTCATCTATGACAACCAAACAAGCGAGCTTCTTGATTCGGGCGGTTCGCCATGGCCATTGCCATATGTGGATAAAAGTTGGAGCGTTGGAGCTATTGAGGCGATTAGCCAATCTTCGCCTGGTGCTAAGTCATCGCCAGCTGTCTTGAAAATTCAGCTCGGTCTCTCGTGCAACTATGCCTGTGACTATTGCAGTCAAAGGTTTGTTCCTCATGCTGAGGAGACTACCAAGGATGATGTGCCTGCATTCATGGCCTTGCTTGAGGAGAATTTGAGTGAGTCTCCACAACGGATCGAGTTTTGGGGTGGTGAGCCGCTGGTGTACATCAAGACGCTCAAGCCTTTGGCTGAGCAATTGCGTGCTAAGTTTCCAAACGCTTCATTTGGCATGGTGACCAACGGCACGCTCCTCACCCCCGAAATCAATGCGTGGCTTGATGAGATGGGGTTTGGTGTGGGGATAAGTCACGACGGGCCCGGGCAATCGGCGCGTGGACCTGATCCGCTCGAGGATGCCCAAGCCAAAGCAGGGATTTTGGATCTGTATGAGCGTTTGGCTCCGCAGCGGCGCATTTCGTTCAATGCCATGGTGCACCGGACCAACACCAGCCGAGAGGCGATCGCTCAGTTCTTCCTCAAACTCACAGGAGACCCAACCCTTGTGATTGGTGAGGGGGCATTCGTGGATCCGTATGACGCAGGTGGTCTTGCCAACTCGTTGCAATCTGACGACCAAGCATTTGCATTTCGTCGCCAGTCACTAGATGAAATTCGACGTGGACGAATCGTTTCTCTTGATGTCGCAAAAGCTCGCATGCGAGATTGGGCGAAGAGTATTTTGGAGAGGCAGCCTGCATCTGTTTTAGGGCAGAAGTGTGGGATGGACAACGCAGACAACTTGGCAGTTGATCTCCATGGCAATGTGCTGACTTGCCAAAACGTGAGTGCGGTCTCTATGGCTCCAAATGGGGAGTCACACAAAGCGGGTCATCTTTCTGATCTGAGTTCTGTGGCGGTTAAGACTTCAACGCACTGGAGTCATCGTCAAGAGTGCATTAGATGCCCCGTTCTTCAGGCGTGCAAGGGCGCTTGTATGTTTTTAGAGGGGCCTTTGTGGGAAGCTGCGTGCGATAACGCCTATTCAGATCATGTGCCTTTTCTTGTCGCTGCAGTAGAACATCTGACTGGATGTTCTGTCTATCGTATTGAAGGTGATTTGCCTGAGAGTCGTTCTGACATCTTTGGTTTGTCTGTTGGGGCAAGTCAATGTTCGCCAGAGCGACGCGTCATTCCTATCGGTGTGTCTCATGCCTGATGCTTCTCTCTCTGACGCAATAAGAGAGGCGTATGCAAGTGCCCCATCGGATGTGGTGATCCTGCACACCTTGGAGCTGCGTCACCCTGACTTTAAAAACGAGTCGGGCGTGACAACCGCAATCCGGGTAGTGCGAGACCAACAAGATCTCTTTGCGCGCCTCGAAGCCTCAGCACCGTTGAACTCAAGTGAAACGGTGAGATTTGTGGCAATGGGGTTCGATTTAGATTTGCCGCCTGTGGACATCGCACCTGTTCCTGAGGTCGTGCTGACCTTAGACAACGTCTCACGCGAGATCGTCAAACACCTTGATGCCGCATCCGAGTCAGAAGCTTCTATCGAAGTCACCTATCGACCGTATTTGTCGAGCGACATGGAGGGGCCGCAGATGGATCCTCCCATCACGTTGGTACTGACCGAGGTAGAGGCTGATGTGATGCGTGTAACCGCAAGAGCTCGGATGGTGGATATCGGAAACAAGGCGTTTCCGGGGCGTCTGTACACAGCTAAGGAGTTCCCGGGATTGGCTCGGTGACGGAGATGACATGAAACCAACTGATGGTTACTGGGCGCACCGATACATAGGTCGTCCATGGATAGCAGGAGCACGAGGCCCCGAGTCATTTGACTGCTGGGGCCTTTTTTTATGGGTCCAAAGAAAGTACTTCGGACGTGAGCTTCCACTTATCCCTGTGGATGCGCTGAGTTTGCGTGTGGTGCTCAAGACATTCAACGATCACCCCGAGCGAAAACGCTGGCAGCGCGTGTCCAACCCCAGGCATGGGGATGCTGTGCTGATGCGTCAGTCTAGATATCCGGTGCATGTCGGTGTTTGGCTGGACATCGATGGTGGCGGCGTCCTGCATTGCGCGCAAAGCGTGGGGGTGGTCTTTCAGGACCTGTGGGCGCTAGACCGTCATGGCTGGCGTGTCGAAGGGTTTTATGCATTTCGAGGTGATCCATGCCAAGCAGCAATGAAGGTGTCGTAGTTTGGCTTCGAAACCCGTTCGATCCCCATGAGCGTGATATCCATCACGTTCAGGGAAATCCAACCATCAGCCAATGGATGAACCAAGAGCAGATCGTTTTTGAGCAACCAACGCTGGTGCTCAAGAACGGTAAGCCTGTGCTGATGGCTGAACGCTGCGTGACCCTCATTGAGGCTGGAGATGTCATCGCACTGGTGTCGCTGCCGCAAGGCGGTGGAGGCGGGGGTAAGAATCCGTTGCAGACGGTTTTGATGATTGCCGTATTGGTCGTGGCCAATGCCTATGGTGCTGAACTGGCCGCTTCTTTCGGGTATTCGGGGGCAGTCGCGACTTCGGTGGCCTCAACGGCAATTGCTGTGACGGGTTCCATCATCGTGAATGCCTTGGTGCCGTTACCCAATCAGAGCCTGCCCAATGCCACAGCCAGCTCATCTTCACCAAGTCCAACTTACTCACTGCAGGCGCGTGGCAACTACGGGCGACTGTCCCAGCCGATTCCTGTTGTGTATGGGCAGCATCTGATTTATCCGGATTTGGCAGCGATGCCCTATACGGAGTACGTCGACAACGAGGAGTACCTGCACCAGCTCCATGTGATCGGCATTGGGCACTTCCAGTTTGAAGAGCTGTCGATTGATGACAGTCCGATTGCCTCATTTGAAGAAGTGCAGGCGCAAGTCATTGAGCCAGGTGGTCAAAACACCCTGTTCAACAACGATGTGGTGACAGCCGCTGAAGTGACAGGGCAGGAGTTAATTGCAGTCGCCGATACAGGCGGGAGCATCATCGGTCCGTTCGCCCTCAACCCCGCAGGGACCCAAGTCAATCAGATCGGCATTGATGTTGTGATGATGCGGGGTTTGTATTACGCAACTGACAGTGGGGCATTGGACAGCCGAACCGTTCAATGGCGGGTTGAGGCAAGAGCCATCAACGACGATGGAGACGCCACATCTGGATGGCTTCACCTTGCTGATGAGTCCTACTCTGCTGCGACCAACACGGCGCAGCGCAGAACCTACAAATATGGGGTGAGTGCAGCGCGCTACGAGGTGCGGGTTCAAAGGCTAGACACCAAAGACACCAGCACCCGAGCGGGGCATGAGCTTCGTTGGGGGCAGGCCAAGGGCTATCTGGTCAATCCAACATTGCCCTCAGATTTGACCTTGCTGGCATTGCGTATGCGTGCAACAGACAACTTGTCGCAACGGTCATCTCGGTTAGTGAACTGCTTGGTGACGCGCAAGCTACCAGTTTGGTCAAAGATCACAGGTTGGAGTGCGCCGCAAACCACCCGCTCGATTGCTTGGGCATTTGCTGATGCGGCGCGTGCGAGTTATGGGGCGGGTTTGCCTGATGCAAAGATTGACCTCAATGCATTGGCTCGGCTCGATGGCGTGTGGTCTGCGCGTGGTGATACGTTCAATGGTGTGTTCGACCAGAACCTAACT
>CALKUJ010000132.1 GCA_937996825.1 uncultured Polynucleobacter sp.
TTTTTCAAGACCGCCTGATGCAGGCGTTTAGGCGCGCATATCGAACCAATGGTGAGCTTGCAGTAGCAGTCCTGGATATTGATGGCTTTAAACAGATCAACGATACATATGGTCATCTTGGCGGTGATGCTGTTCTAACCTTTGCTGGCAGATTGATAGCCAATATGTTTCGAGTGGACGATATTCCATGCCGATTTGGCGGTGAAGAGTTTTGTGTTTTGGTTCGCAATTGCAATGAAGAGCAAGCTCAGCAGCAAGCTAATCTTGTTGTAGACAAGTTTCGTCAGAGTGTGATTCGTCTTCCTGAATACGATGAAGTGAAGATCACTATTTCTGCGGGGATCAGTGAGCATATATCCGGACAGCAATTATTAAAAACTATCCAAGCTGCTGATGTCGCCTTGTACCGCGCTAAACACAGCGGACGTAATCAAGTTCAACGCTTCAGCGGAAAAATGAGCATCGAATCAACTGAATAAAAAACGAACTTTCCTACATCGTATAGCTTGATGCTTGTCAATCTGTGCGTTGCTTAAGTTCATGCACTAGCAAAACGACACGCGCATCAGGCTCATGGAAACGAATACCGTGTTGATACTCAGGCTGTGCATGGTTCTGGTTTGCACGGTGAACCAATTCCACGTTTTGAATGGTACCAACCATTTCCGCGTCTTCAGACTTACCAGTTGACTGCAAATCAAAGCGTAATCTGAGTTTTACTGGGCTATCTACCTCTCCCAGCTTGTGAGGGCCTACGACTGATGTACCTCCTCCACTGATGTCATGAAGATGAAAGTCTCCGAGGTTGTGACCAGCTAAGCTAGAGCTCAGAATTTCGACGGGCAAATTTGTTCGTACTCTGAGATGGGAGCGCATGGGCGCTTCTAGGATTTCCTCTGGGAAACTCATTAACATGTAATTGCGGGGGTTCAGCAACAACGTGTTGATGCGACTTTTGAATGTGAAGATGGAAAGGCCTGAGAACAAACGTACTTCAACGGCCATGCCTTCGCGCAGATGGACGATCCAACCATCTTCCTGAGGCACACGAAGCATTAGAAACTCGTTTTCTACCCAGCCAATCACACTGGTGTATTGCTTGTGTTCGCTTGCCCCTTCCAGAATGAGCTGCACGCGCTGGCCCACTTGAAAGTGCATGTCAGCGAATTTCGCTTTTTTGGTAGTGTGTTCGTGGTTAGACATTTCGGCTTGCAAGTTTGTGTTTCAATTCTGATCATAAAGACTGTTGCCGCTGGCTAGAAGATTATGTTGATGACTTTCGTTTCTGCTCCTATTCGGGCCCTGAAGTGGTTGGCTTTTGGGTCGGTTCAGTTTTCTGAGCAAGAAGAATATCTGGAGTTTCGCTATAAATTCCTCATCGTTCTCATGCTCACGGCAGCGTTGCTCACTGGCGTTTTTATTTTGGGACTTGTGAGCCAGATAAACCTGATCGGATGGGCTCATGGCCGCATGATGATTACTTTTGTCACGGTTACGTTACTTTTGTGGCTGCTGTTGCGCGGCTCGCCCAAGCGCTTCAAGCGGATTGGATGGACGTATGAAGTTTTGAGCTTGATGGAGAGCATCTCAGCCTTGGTGTACGTGCCTGTCGATGAGCTTCGTATTCTTTGGTTTTACACCAATATCCCTTGTGTCTTTATCTTGCTCGGGCAGCGCGCGGGTTGGGGGGTGACGGGGCTGACGATGGTGGGGTTTGTAGGGGGAAATTCGTATCTTGAGGCACCCTATTCGCCGAGCGCGATTGCTACTGGGTTTTTTGCAATGTTGTATTTCGCGGTGTCGTTTCATGCGTATGTGGATCGATCCATGTCCTACTTTAAGCGCATGCGCGATTACAACGCACAGCTAAAAGATATGGCCAGCCATGACCCGCTGACGCGTGTGCTGAATGCGGGGGCTTATTACCGTGAATGTGACCAACAAATTCATGCCAGCCAACGCTCGAATCAGCCTTTTGCAGTGCTGTTCATTGACTTAGATCATTTCAAATCAATCAACGATACCTATGGTCATGCCGTGGGTGACGACGTCCTGCGCGCGGTGGCGCAAACATTGCAAGCCAATGTGCGGCGCAGCGATGTGGTGGGTCGAATTGGCGGGGAAGAGTTCTCTGTATTCCTGCCTAATACGCAACTCAAAGGCGCTGAGTTATTGGCTGAGACGTTAAGAGTGGCAATTGAAACTATTAATATTGAGGCGAATGGTGTCCGCTTGAAAGTCACGGCCAGCAGATCGGAAGAGCACACGTCTGAACTC
>CALKUJ010000133.1 GCA_937996825.1 uncultured Polynucleobacter sp.
TAAGGGCCAATTGACTATTTTTGATAATCCAACAACCGTCATGACTAATGATCCACCGTTTGAGTACCACCTGCGTGATATTGGTAACTATGTCAATCTTTCTAATGTCGAGAAACCGCCAATGAAAATTCGTGGCGCGACTTTCGATGCGCCGAGCTCAGGCACTGGCTTACATGGAATGCCTGGTGATTTCTTAAGCACTAGTCGTTTTATACGCGCACTGTTTTTATCTAACTCAGTACCAACCAGTTTTACAACTGCGCAAATGGGTGATGCAGCTTGGCACATTCTTGGAAGCTTTGATATTCCACCTGGCTCAGTAACATTGCCAGCAAGCAATCCTTACGGTGGTGGTCTTGGTGGTTACGAAGTAACCGAATGGAGCGTAGTGGCCGACAATAAGAACATGACTTACAGCGTCAAGATGTTTGAAAACACCAATATCTATGTATTTGACTTTAAGAAGTTGGATGTCAACGCTAAAGAGATTAAGTCAGTGAAGCTAAATCAACCGAAATTAACGCTTCCGCTTAACTGAAGTAGGGTGGATGAGCCAAACCCCCGGCACTGGCAGAAATTGGGTTTGGCTGCTTCGTTCCCGACCTGACCAGGTTATCCAACCCACCATGCGGGGAGGCCCATCCAATTCCATTTTAGCTTGTTAGAATGTAAGACATGACAGCATTGGCATTAGCCCGTTCGTGGCGCCCCAAAACCTTCTCTGAATTAGTCGGCCAAGACCATGTGGTTAAGGCTTTAACCCATGCTTTGGATCAGGGTCGCCTGCACCATGCATGGTTATTTACGGGTACCCGTGGGGTAGGTAAGACCACCATAGCCCGAATTATGGCCAAAGCCCTCAATTGCACGGGATCCGATGGTTCTGGCAAGATGACTTCAGAGCCTTGCGGAAAATGCCCAGCCTGCATGGAAATCGATGCTGGTCGCTTTGTTGACTATATTGAGATGGATGCTGCAAGTAATCGTGGTGTTGACGATATGGCCCAGCTTTTAGAAAAAGCAATGTATGCGCCAAGCAGTGCACGTTTCAAGGTATACATGATTGACGAGGTTCATATGTTGACCGGTCATGCTTTCAATGCGATGTTAAAAACATTAGAAGAGCCGCCGCCTCATGTGAAGTTCATCTTGGCGACGACGGATCCTCAAAAAATTCCTGTGACTGTTTTGTCTCGTTGCTTGCAATTCAATTTAAAGCAAATGCCGGTGCCATCGATTGTTGAGCATTTAGAGAAAATACTTGAGTCTGAGCAGGTAAAGTCAGAGATCGGTGCACTGCGTATTTTGGCTAAAGCTGCTCAAGGTTCCATGCGTGACGCTTTATCTTTGACAGATCAGGCGATTGCTTATGCTGCAGGCCCAGTGACTGAATCTTCAGTTCGCGCCATGTTGGGCACTCTGGATGAAACATATTTGATTCAGATTTTGGATGCATTAAGAACCGGAGACGGTGGTGCTCTCATCAATATTGCGGATGAGATGGCTGCGAGAAGCTTATCTTTTTCTCTTGCGCTGCAAGATCTTGCTTCCTTGTTACAAAAAATTGCTGTCGGTCAAACAGTTCCATCCGCGGTGCTGGATGATTGGCCCGAGGCATCAGAGGTGAGACGCTTAGCCACTCAGTTTGGCAAAGAAGATATTCAGTTGTATTACCAAATTGCCATCACTAGTCGCCCAGATCTTTCTTTGGCTCCAGATGAGCAAACTGGTTTCACGATGGCGCTTCTAAGAATGCTCGCTTTTAAACCTGGTGACGGATCTGGCTCAAGCAAATCTAACCAATCAAATCAAACGCCAAGAGCAGGTGGCACTTCGATCAGTTCTGCTGCCAAAGCAGCAGCCAGTGTTTCTGGTCAGCCAGTTAAGGCCGCTTCAGCCCCTGTGGCTACTTCCGCACCTCAAGTAACAGCAGTACCCAAGCCATCTGCCGTGACTTACAACTCTGAAGATCCAGATTGGCAGTCATGGATGAAAGCATTGCCGGTCAGAGGCTTGTTGCAGCAGTTAGCATTTCAAACTGAACTGCAAAGTTGGATTGAACAAGGTGATTCAGTCAAAGCGACTGTGATTGTGGGGATGGCTCAGTTGGCAAGCAAAGAAAATGTCTTGCGTTTGCAAGAGGCTCTATCAAATTATCTTGGCAAATCTGTCACTATTTTGATTGAAACTGGCAAAGCCAATCATTCAATCGCAGCAGTGGAGGCGAAGATCAAACAAGAAAAACAAGAAGGGGCAGAAGAGTCAATTGCCAATGATGATTTTGTTAAAACAATCCAGGCTGAATTCGGTGCCACGGTTGTTCCAGGTAGCATTCGCCCCATTCAATAATTACTCAAAACCATCTATTCATTCGGAGATATAAAGCATGATGAAAGGTAATATTGCTGGCTTGATGAAGCAAGCTCAGCAGATGCAAGAAAACATGAAGCGCGCCCAAGCGGAGCTAGAAGCTCTGGAAGTAATTGGCCAAGCTGCAGGCGGTTCAGTCAAAGTCACAATGACAGGTAAGCATGCCTTGAAGCGTGTTGAGATTGCTGATAGCGCCATGGATGATAAAGAAATGCTTGAAGACTTATTGGTGACTGCTTATGCAGATGCTTATCGTCAAATTGAGCAGATATCTGCCCAAAAAATGTCTGGCGCAACAGCTGGTATGCCAATGCCACCGGGCTTTAAGTTGCCATTTTGAGATTGTTGACGAATAAACACGATGTCAGATAATCGATCACCTGATCAAGCTCAAGATGCTTTGCAGCGCATGGTGCAAGCTTTGAGAGCTTTGCCGGGTGTCGGCCCTAAGTCTGCGCAGCGCATGGCTTTTCATCTCTTGCAACATGATCGCAATGGTGCCGCAGTATTGGGTCAAAGCTTGCTCGATGCAGTCAATCATATTCAGCATTGCGCTTCGTGTAATACATTTTCCGAGTTAAATCTTTGTGGCACTTGTTCTGATGAGCGACGCGACCCAAGTATTTTGTGTGTGGTTGAAACTCCCGCAGATCAATTGATGGTTGAGCAAACCCTTACTTACAAAGGTTTGTATTTTGTTTTAATGGGAAGACTATCTCCTTTGGACGGCTTGGGTCCCAATGAAATTCATTTGGATCGATTGATTGAGCGTGTTGAGAAAAGTCCTGTGCCTGTCAAAGAAGTGGTGTTGGCAACTAATTTCACCAGTGAGGGTGAGGCGACTGCCCACTACATTGGTGAAATCATGAAGGTGCGCAATATCAAAGTATCCAGAATCGCCAGAGGTGTTCCAGTTGGTGGTGAGCTCGAGTATGTGGATGCCAGTACCTTAGCAAGAGCGATGATGGATCGTCGCTCAGTTAGTTAATTATTTAGGATTTCATGCACATTCTGATTGCAAATGATGATGGATATTTGGCCCCAGGCTTATTGGCTTTGGTGAATGCACTTCGCCCTTTGGGAAAAATCACGGTGATTGCCCCAGAGCAAAATCACAGCGGCGCATCGAACTCATTGACCTTGTCTCGACCATTGACGGTCAATCGCATGGCTGGCGGTGAAAGAGACAACTTTTTGTATGTGAATGGTACGCCCACTGATTGCGTTCATATTGCACTGACCGGTTTATTGGATTCAAAACCAGATTTGGTCGTTTCTGGCATTAATCAAGGTGAAAACATGGGTGAAGATGTTCTTTACTCAGGCACCGTGGCTGCCGCCATTGAAGGTGTGATGTTCGGAATTCCGGCAATTGCTTTTTCTCAGGTTGCTAAAGGATGGGCAAGACTTGATGATGCTGCCCAAATCGCCAGAGACATCGTGATGCAACAAATCAACTCACCAGTTGATGGTGTTTTAGCTGCTGGCGAAAAGCCAACATTACTCAACGTCAATATTCCGAATCTTGCTTATGACGATCTCAAATCATGGAGAGTGACCAGATTGGGTAATAGGCATCACTCACAAAATGTCATCAAACAAAACAATCCGCGAGGCGAACCCATTTATTGGATTGGTCCTCCTGGCGATGCAAGAGATGCAACTGAGGGAACTGATTTCCATGCCATCAATCAAGGGCAAGTCTCGATCACTCCTTTGCAATTAGATTTATCTCATGTGCGAACACGTGAAAAAATGATTCAGTCTCAGTGGCAAAAAAATTAATTCAATAGGTTGTCCGTGGTTAAAAAAGATCCGATGTTCGATAAAGCACGTCTACAGTTAGCTGAAAAAGTTGCTGCTAGTGGTGTGCGTAATCGCCAGGTATTAGAGGCAGTTGCTACGGTGCCACGCCATGCATTCATTGACCATGCACTTGATGCAAGAGCCTACGAGGACTCAGCATTACCGATTGGTCATCAACAAACTATTTCAAAGCCATCGGTCGTGGCGCGCATGATTGAACTATTGATGCGTCCTAAAAAAGACCTTGGTAAGGTCCTGGAAATTGGGACGGGTTGTGGCTACCAAGCAGCTATCTTAAGTTTGGTGGCTCAAGAGGTTTATTCCATTGAACGAATCAAGCCATTGCATGAGCAGGCCAGAGCAAAGCTCAGACCTTTCCGAATCCCCAATTTGCGTTTGGTATACGGTGACGGCATCCGAGGCTTACCGCAAGCGGCCCCTTTTGATGGGATCATCTTGGCAGCTGCTGGATTAGGTATTCCTGACCCATTATTGGACCAATTAGCGATTGGTGGTCGATTGGTGGCCCCAGTGGCTAAAAATGAAGAAGAGCAACAGTTGGTCGTGGTCGAGCGGGTCAGCTCACAACGTTATCAAAGAACTGTTCTTGAAGAAGTTTTTTTTGTGTCTTTACAATCAGGTATTGTGTAATTTAATCGTCGTTTAATGGTTTTTTGACCGCTGTGAGCTTATGAATTTTTCTCGTTTATTGATTGTTACCTTTGCTATATCAACTGTTGTAGTTCAGTCGGGTTGTGCTACGCGCTCTGCGCCAGCTCCTGTGGTTGATCGTTCGGGTGGTAAGGCCACAAGTCTTGAACCGGTACAAGCAGGTTTTTATCGTATTAAACGTGGCGATACTTTATTAAGAATTGCTTTGGATCATGGTCAATCACATCGTGACATTGCAGAGTGGAACAATATTGCAGACATCAATCAAATCGAAGTTGATCAAGTGATTCGTGTGGTACCTCCAAGATTAGCTAAAGCTGCAACGTCCAGAGTTGAAGTCAAGCAAGAAAAGCCCAGTCCAAGCAAAGATATTGCTAAGCCAGCTGAAAAGATGAAAGAAGAGAAGCTTGCTAAGAATGAAGCCAGGGTAGAAAAATCAAGCAATGAAGTCATCGCTGATCCAGGCATCAAACTTTCTTGGCCATCTAAAGGCAATGTGATTGATCGTTTTGACGAAAACAAAAACAAAGGCATCGATATTTCTGGTAAATCAGGCGACCCTATCCAGGCAGCGGCAGACGGAAAGGTGGTTTATGCCGGTAATAGTTTGAGAGGCTACGGTAATTTGGTGATCGTCAAGCACGACAATACTTTTTTAACTGCATATGCTCACAACAGAACCTTGTTGGTGAAAGAGGGTGATACTGTTAAGAAGGCTCAAAAAATTGCAGAAATGGGCAATACCGATGCTGATCAAGTGAAGTTGCATTTTGAAGTTCGTAAGCACGGCAAACCAGTTGACCCAATGGCCTATCTTCCTTGAGTATGACTAAATCATTAGACTCAGATAGCAGCTCATTCAATGACTTTTCTGAGCTAACTGATTTAAACAGTCAAGAGCTGGATGCAGAAGAATTAAAAGAAGTATTAGCTGCCGAGTTGTCTGCAGACCTCGTGCAGCGCTACTTACAGCAAATATCCAGTAAGCCTTTATTCACCCCTGAAGAAGAACTCAAAATAGCCACTCAGGCTCAAGCTGGTGATTTTTCAGCCAGGCAGGCCATGATTGAGCATAACTTGCGTTTGGTTGTGAGTATTGCAAAAACCTATATGCATCGTGGTTTACCTTTGCCTGATTTGATTGAGGAGGGCAACCTTGGGTTGATGCATGCTTTGGATAAATTTGAACCTCAAAGAGGATTTAGATTTTCAACATATGCCACTTGGTGGATCAGACAAAGTGTTGAGAAGGCTTTGATGAACCAGGTGCGCACTGTTCGTTTACCCGTTCATGTCATTCGAGAGATCAATCAAGTATTGCGAGCCAGACGGTTTTTAGAGCAAGCCTTGGGTGCAGAAGGCAGAGTGCCCGATCTTGAAGACATTGCCAGTTTGACTGGTAAATCTCTCGAAGATGTAACAGACGCTCTGGCATTGGCTGAGCACACCACATCTTTGGATGCCCCTCGAGATTTAGATCCTGGATCTAGCTTGCTTGATTTTATTTCTGATGACCGGATCGCCGCTCCTGATCAAGAGGTGGAAAAATCTCAACTTGAAGAAATGCTAAGAAATTGGCTTAAGAATTTAAAAGAAGATCAACGCATGGTAATCACCAGACGTTATGGTCTTGATAATCAAGAGCCAGCCACCTTGGAGGGTCTTGCCAAAGAATTGGCTTTATCCAAAGAGCGTATTCGTCAAATTCAGCAAGAATCTTTGATTAAACTCAAGAAACATTTATCAAGTCATGGTTTAGATAAAGGTTCAGTCCTTGATGATTGACCCTTCCATCACATGGCAGTGACTTTAACGAATTAAAAGAAAGATACTTTTCATGGCAGGCGTATTAGTTTTCGATATTGAAACCATTCCTGATGCTGCTGGTATACGGCGCTTGGAAAACATTCCTGATTCGGTGTCAGATGAAGAGGTGGTGAATCAGGCGCTAGCGCTTAGAAAAGAAAAGACCGGTAGTGAATTCATGCCTTTGCATTTGCACAAGGTGGTAGCAATTTCTTGCGTGATTCGTCGAACCACCAAAGACGGTTCACCTCAATTCAAGGTTGGCAGCCTTGGTGATGCGGGTAGTTCTGAAAAAGAAATCATCCAGGCATTCTTCGATTTGATTGAAAAATACACGCCTCAACTCGTATCTTGGAATGGTAGTGGCTTTGACTTACCCGTCTTGCATTACCGAGCGCTACTGAATGGCGTGGTGTCTTCAAGATATTGGGAGATGGGTGAGAGCGGTGACAGTGATAGCAGAGACTTTAAGTGGAATAACTACATCAGTCGTTATCACATGCGCCACATTGATTTGATGGATTTGTTGGCAAAATTTTCAGGACGTGCCAATGCACCGCTTGATGCTTTGGCTAAGTTATGTGGCTTTCCCGGGAAAATGGGCATGGATGGCGGTCAAGTTTGGCAGGGTTACTTGGACGGAAAAATCAAAGAAATTCGTGACTACTGTGAAACCGATGTTGTGAACACTTATTTGGTCTATTGCCGTTTTCAAAGAATGCGTGGCGGAGTTTCTCCTGAAGAATATGAAGAGGAAATTCAGTTTGTTAAGAATGAACTACTCAAAGAATCCAAAACAGCCAATGGTGCTTTTTGGCAGGAGTATTTGAGTAACTTTTCTACGGATTCAAAAGATAGCTTGTGACCCGAGTCATTGTTGAATCTCTGAACCTTGAGGCTCAAGGTGTTGCCAGACCATTGGATGAAAATGGTGTGCCTGGCAAAGTTGTCTTTATCGACGGTGCCTTGCCCAGAGAAGATGTCGAATTTCAATCTTATAAAGTTAAAAGCAAATTTGAGTTAGCCAAACTCACGCATATTTATAAAACTTCATCGAGTCGTGTCACACCGAAGTGCCCCTCTTTTAATGAGTGCGGTGGTTGCTCGATGCAGCATTTGGATGCGAGAGCGCAGTTAGCGATGAAGCAAAGAGTGCTTGAAGATAACTTGAAATATCTTGGTCGAGTAAAACCAGAAATCATCTTGCGACCGATATCTGGTCCAACTTGGGAGTATCGCTACCGTGGCCGCTTATCAATCTTCAAGATCCCCAAGGGTCGAGTCTTGGTTGGCTTTCATCAAAAAAAGGGCAGTCGTATCACTGACATGTTGTCATGCGATATCTTGCCAGTTCATGTCTCCAATTTATTGCCACGTTGGAGAGAGTTGATTGCGCAGTTATCCATTCCTGGAGAGTTGGCGCAACTGGAATTTGCCATTGGTGAAGGTAAAACACCTGCTTCTTTGACAACTGCCTTTGTTCTAAGACATCTTGAGCCATTGAGTGCTGAGGATCAGCAAAAGCTGATCAATTTTGCAGAAATTCATGGCATTGATATGTGGTTACAACCGGATGGTCTTGATAGTGCTTATCCACTGTATCCGACAGAAAGTCATCTTTGCTATCGCTTGCCAGAGTTCGATATTGAAATGCCTTTCAAGCCCACAGACTTCACGCAGGTCAATCACCAGGTCAATAGGGTCTTGGTCAGTAAAGCGATTCAGTTGCTAGCCCCTCAAGCATCTGAGCGCGTGATTGATTTATTTTGTGGGATTGGTAATTTCACATTACCGCTTGCTAGAAGGGCGAGAGAAGTATTTGGAATTGAAGGCAGTGATGAGCTAACAAAACGCGCCAAAGAAAATGCCATTCACAATCATTTGGGTGAGCGCGTTAACTTTGCTTGCAGTAACTTGTTTGAAGTAACTCCAGAGGTCATTCAGTCATGGGGTAAGGCCGATAAATGGCTGATTGACCCACCACGTGATGGTGCAATGGCTTTGGCAACATCAATGGGCATCATGGCCAAGTCTGACGATGCTCAATTAAAAGCTCATTTACCAAAACGTATCGTCTACGTCTCTTGTAATCCAGCGACTTTGGCCAGAGATGTTGGTATCCTCGTTGGGCAGGCAGGCTATCGATTTAAGGCTGCTGGTGTGATCAATATGTTCCCTCATACCTCGCATATCGAGTCAATTGCAGTTTTTGAGCGCTAAATCATTTATCGCCTTGGTTGACCTCAACAACGCGCAATAAAAAAGGCCAGCAATGCTGGCCTTTTCTTATAGTTATGTGGATTAATCGCGGTCACCACCAAAAATGCCTAACAACGCTAGCAAATTGCTAAACACGTTATAGACACTGAGGTAGATGCTCAAAGTTGCCACCACATAGTTTGTCTCCCCGCCATTGATCACGCGTTGAACATCAACCAAAATAAATGCTGAGAAGATCGCAATCGCTACAACACTGATTGTGAGCATCAAAGCAGGCATTTGTAGCCAAATGTTAGCGATTGAAGCAAGAAGCAACAAAATCACGCCAACGAATAACCATTTGCCAAGACCTTCTGACAAGTCTTTCTTAACAGTGCCAGCCAAACTAGCCATACCTGCAAAAATCACGGCTGTGCCACCGAAGGCGGTCATGATCAAGCTTGCACCATTGCTAAAGCCAAGAATTGAGCCAATCAAGCGTGAGAGCATCAGACCCATGAAGAATGTGAAGCCTAATAATAGGGCCACACCTAGTCCAGAATCTTTGTTCTTCTCAATTGCCCAGAAAAAACCGAACGCGATCGCTAAAAAGGCGATCAAACCAATGAAAGGGCTTCCAGCAAAAAGTGAAAATCCTGTCGCAACACCAATCCAAGCGCCTAATACTGTAGGCACCATTGATAACGCTAAGAGTGCGTAGGTGTTACGCAACACTCGGTTGCGGACCTGAACGCTGGATGTAGCGCCGCTATTTCCAAAACCATAAGTGTTTAAATCGCTCATTGATACTCCTTTATGTTTAAACATGACTCGTCCACCACTGGACTCGTGTACTAAGTATAGACATTTCCCATGAATTTCAAGGGGAAAATCGATTGTTGATAGACAAATAGGGGTGTTTTTGTGGTTTTTTGCCTTTGAAGCCCCATTTTAGCCACTCGATTTTGGGACTTTTCCTTAAAAATCAACGCTTTTAGCAATTTTGCACTCGGGAAATCCCTCATGAACGCTGTATAATTTGGGGTTTTTAATCTATCTATCAATGGAGTTTATTCATGGCAATTGAGCGCACCCTTTCTATTATCAAACCTGATGCAGTAGCTAAGAACGTTATTGGTCAAATTTACGCTCGTTTTGAGTCTGCTGGCTTGAAAGTTGTTGCTGCCAAGATGGCCCATCTTTCACGTCAAGAAGCTGAACAGTTCTATGGCGTTCACAAAGATCGTCCTTTCTTCAAAGACTTGGTTGATTTCATGATTTCAGGTCCTGTGATGATTCAAGCTTTGCAAGGTGAGAACGCCATTGCTAAGAATCGTGAATTGATGGGTGCAACAGATCCTAAGAAGGCTGACAAAGGTACGATTCGTGCTGATTTTGCTGACAGCATCGATGCGAATGCAGTGCACGGTTCAGACGCTCCTGAAACAGCTGCGGTTGAAATTGCATTTTTCTTCCCAGGCATGCAAGTTTTCTCACGTTAATTCATCCCATTGATTGACTCACGCATCAACTTACTGAACTTTGATCCTGAGGGAATGAGCGATTACATCGCCTCCCTCCAGGAGAAACCGTTTCGTGCTCAACAGTTGATGCGCTGGGTTCATCAGCGTGGTGAGGCTGATATTGCTCAAATGAGCGATTTGGCCAAAACCTTCAGAGCAACACTCGCTGAAAAAGCTTGTGTATCAGCTCTACCAATTATCAGCGATCAGCAAGCAGCAGATGGCACCCGTAAATGGTTGTTGGATGTGGCTGATGGCAATGCAGTAGAAATGGTTTACATCCCTGAGGATGATCGAGGCACACTGTGCATCTCTTCTCAGGCAGGCTGTGCGGTGAACTGTAGTTTTTGTTCTACAGGCAAGCAGGGCTTCTCAAGAAATCTCACACTCGGTGAAATCATTGGCCAACTTTGGATGGCTGAACACACCTTGCGAAAAGAACCTGGTGCAATCAAACGAATTGATGGTTACGACGGTACGCCGCTTGATGAGCATGAAGGCCGAGTGATTTCGAACGTGGTGATGATGGGCATGGGCGAACCTTTGCTCAACTATGAGCCGGTGGTTGGTGCGATGCGTTTGATGCTGAGCGATAACGCTTATGGCTTATCTCGTCGTCGCGTGACCTTATCAACTTCAGGTGTTGTTCCCATGATGGATCGTTTGGCGAATGACTTACCTGTGGCTTTGGCTGTATCACTGCATGCGCCTAATGATGCGTTGCGTGATGTGCTGGTACCGATCAATAAAAAATATCCACTAAAAGAGTTGATGGCTGCATGCATGCGTTACTTGCCATTTGCTCCGCGCGATTTTTTAACATTTGAATATTGCATGTTGGATGGTGTTAATGATTCTGATCAGCATGCCAAAGAGTTGGTTGATTTGCTGAAGAAAATACCTTGTAAGTTGAACTTGATTCCGTTCAATCCTTTCCCTGACTCTGGTTTGAAAAAATCAAGCCCTGCGCGTGTGCAAGATTTTGCCAAGCGCCTCATGGATGCTGGAATCATTACCACTGTGCGTAAAACACGTGGTGATGACATTGCTGCGGCTTGTGGTCAATTGGCGGGTGATGTGAAAGATCGCACCAATGTTAAACAAAGAATGCAGGTGGTTAAGTTCGAAAAAGGAGTCACTCGTTCATGAGTTCGAATCCTACTTCGCCAGTCAAAAGAAGAATTAGTCGTCAGTCCAATATTGAATGGGCTGGTCAGGTTGTAACTGTCGGTGGTGATGCGCCGGTGCGCGTGCAGTCGATGACCAATACTGATACTGCT
>CALKUJ010000134.1 GCA_937996825.1 uncultured Polynucleobacter sp.
GTTCAAACCCATGTTGGCTGACGCTGTGGCAACGATGGGTTCAGATCATTTCACGCGCTAAGTTGAAGGCAGTTTCCTGGATATTTCGCTCAGTCGCCATGGGTAAACCCATTCATGCCCACCCAAGGTGCTACGCTTTGGGGACACAAAATCACCTTTTCAACCAACTGGAAATTCTGTTTTGAGTACATTGAGACCTTGTCTACAAAGTTTTTCTATGTCATTCTTCCATTCATTCCTCCAAGGCGCCAAATTAACAGAGTTTCTGATTGAGGGTCACAACCCTGACGCTCGCCACAAACTCTCCACCGCTGATGTTGACGCCTTGCGTCAGCACATGAAAACAGGCGAGGCGCTCAAAGCTTTTGTCACGGGTCGTATCGTGGGTTCAGGTGCTGGCGTTTGGGTCGTCACCGAGCAACAAGTGTTGCTGCGCAATACTGCGCTTGAAAGCGTCGCCTGCGTCAAAGCCAGTGATGTCAATCACTTTGAAGCCATACTCGGTAGATATGGTCATACCGTGCGTCTGTCAGCCCAAGGCCGCCAGTTCAGCATGTATGGTGTTGACGCTGAACTTGCTCGCGAGATGCATCAATCGCTGCAAGCGCTTGGGGTTCGCAGCGCATTTGAAGACAAACCACCTTTGAACAAAAATTGGATCGCCTATTCAGACTCAGACGCCAACGTTCAGGACTGTCTCATCGACGCGCGCCAGCGGCTTTTGGCGACCTAAGGCTGCTGCAGTTTAAAACGCGCCGATTGACATCAGCAATTGGCGCGGCGGTGATCAGCCACTGATCGGTCTTCAAATTTCATATCAGGGCTTCTGAGGGCGCGGTGTTTCGTCACGCGTCCCTTCATGCGAGTGCGCCACATTTTGAATGAACTCGGGCTGAGCTCATGTCGCATCAGACGAACCACATCAGACTCTGATAGGCCAACACGTTCTTGGATGGTTTCAAAAGATGTTCTGTCTTCCCAAGCCATTTGAATCACCGCTGAAACATCACCAGCAGACAAACTCGCCAGTCGTTGTGAAAATTTAGCAGGCATAGCGGATTTCAGTGGTGCGGCGAGCTGTTTGAAGCCGCCAGTTTCATCTCAATCACCCTGTCAGGCTTGGTGATCCTGCTGTAAACAATCTGAGCTTTGCAGGGAAATGAAATTTCAGCGTTCTTGGGTGCAGTGATTTCAGTATGGTCGAGGTAAACATTCAAGAGGCTCAATTGGTCCACCACCACACGCGCTTGCATCCACTCAAGAATGGGCGCCAAGTGATCCATGTTCTCTAAGTCGTGCACCCACTGCCATGCCTGCCCGCGTGGCACACGACGGCCACGGCCATCTTTGTTGTGAAGCATGTATGAAAATTTCATAACGGAATCAGAGCAATGTGCCTCAATGAAGTTTTGAAATCATGTCTTGAGCGCCATTTTGAGTGATGTAACAACACAAAAATAATCACCACAAAATTTAGTCTGTTTTTCGACATGACATCTACTCAATATCTACTCATCAGCGCATTTTGAATGCTGCAGAAAAACGCGAGCTTGGCAGTGGAAAATGAGGCCTCGCGCTTGCGTTGCAGGGTTATTGGTTATCAAAAAGGTTCAGCCATGAATGAAGAATCACTGAATGTTCTCGGAACACCTCTTGTCCCATGTTCATACGACCCTTTGACGGGTTACTTCAGAGACGGATGTTGCAACACCGATGAGAATGACCAAGGCAGCCATGTTGTTTGCGCCAAAGTCACGCAGGCATTTTTAGATTTTTCACTACAGCAAGGCAATGACTTGGTCACACCACGACCTGAACATCGATTTAGAGGTCTCAAAGCAGGTGACAGATGGTGCTTGTGCGCCTTGCGATGGAAGCAAGCCTATATGGCTGGCGTGGCACCCAAGGTCGTGCTTGAAAGCACGCATCAGCGCGCGCTAGATTTCGTCACCTTGGAGCAACTGAAGTCATGACCACACTAGCGTTCATCGAACTGCGCGATCTTGAGCTCAATACGCAAATAGGCACATACGGGCCTCACGATACAAAACCCGACGTTCACTTACTGGACCTCACGCTTGGCATTGACCCTGACAAAGTTTTGATCGCCACAGATGCCATGGCCCATGTCTTTGACTATGACCCGCTCATGGCAGAAATTGATCGTATTGCTGGCGAAGGCCACTATGAAACACAAGAAAGACTCATGACAAAAATCGTTGATGCTTGCCTTGTCTATTCAGAAATCAAAACCGTTGACATTAGTCTTCGAAAAGCGCCTGTGCGAAATGGCGGTGGCGTACTCGGTGTTCGCTTGTCATTGAACGAAACATCTACCAACAACCTTCGCCATTCAGGTACGGTTGCAAATTAACCAGATCTAAATAAACAGAACATGAATTTCTTTTCAAAGCTCGAAGGCTTTCAGCGCTCCTCCGCAGGCTTAGAGTGGGAAATTTGGAAAAAGCTACGACTCATTTGGGTCACTGGCACAGTGTTGCCGCTCATGGCGAGCGGTGGCGCTTTTCTGCTCGATGGTCTTGCATACACCCGTGCGGTTGAGCAATTCTTTTATGTCATGGTGGGGCTTGTCATCTTGCACTGGGCACTGGTTTTGACCCTTGCCATTGGTTGCGTCGTCGTGATGGTGATGAAAGGCCCGGCCTATGTTGCTGACGCCTACGCCATGGAT
>CALKUJ010000135.1 GCA_937996825.1 uncultured Polynucleobacter sp.
CCACCCCTTGGATTATTTGGCATTAACACCAAATAACGACCGGCTAGGGAGATGAAGCTCGTGAGGGCAGCACCTTTATTGCCACGCTCTTCTTTTTCTACTTGAACGATGATTTCTTGGCCTTCGCGCAAGGCGTCTTTGATGCCTGCAGTGCGAACGTCAATACCGTCCTTGAAATAAGCTCTTGAAACCTCTTTGAAAGGCAAAAAGCCATGACGCTCTTCACCGTAGTTCACGAAGCAAGCTTCTAATGAGGGTTCAATGCGTGTGATCACGCCTTTGTAGATATTGCCTTTACGTTGTTCACGTCCAGTTGTTTCAATATCAATGTCGATCAGTTTTTGACCATCAACAATGGCTACGCGCAGCTCTTCTTGCTGGGTAGCGTTAAATAACATTCGTTTCATTTAAATCTCCGTCCTGCAGCCAGGCAGCCATCGCGGTGAGCGAAACGGAATTGAAGGGATTGCGTGAGGCAATCTCTGTGATGACAAACTTCACTACACTCGCTGACTTATTCTTCTTTGCGGGTCAGCGTGCGCTTAAATTCTTTTATCAGTTTCGCAGTTCGCGGCACTATGCCAGCCAACTTTGCGTCTCATTACATCAGGGGAGAGGCGAACCCTGGAAATACTTTTGGCTATTTCAGACCCGGCTTGGGGCGCTACCATGCAAACAATAAATTTGATGTTGCGCAGCAAGATAGGTCATTATATGTCATATGAACAGTAATTCGGTAACCCAACACATTGTTTTATTTGAGGAAGCTGGCCAAAGGCTAGATAATTTCCTGTTTCGCATGGCAAAAGGGGTGCCCAAGACCCATATTTACCGAATTATTCGCTCAGGTGAGGTCAGGGTGAACAAAAAAAGGGCTGATGCCAGCCAAAAAATCCAAGAAGGAGATGTTTTACGCCTGCCACCATTGCGAGTTTCTGAGGCAAAAGCACCAGCGAATGACTTCATTTCTAGGAAAATGAATGAAGAAATAGTAATTTTGCACGAAGATGACAGCATTTTAGTGGTAGATAAACCCTCAGGAATTGCTGTGCATGGTGGTTCGGGGGTGTCCTTGGGCTTGATTGAGGCCATGAGAGCCCAAAGACCAGACGCAAAATTCCTCGAATTGGTCCACAGACTCGATCGTGATACTTCTGGCATTTTGATGTTGGCCAAGAAACGCAGTGCTTTGGTTCATCTTCACGAACAAATTCGTGAGGGAAAGATGGAAAAGCGCTACTTATTGATAGTGCATGGTCAGTTACCAGTCTCTGGTAAGTCGATTCCACTCAAATACCCATTACTCAAATATCTGCTTCCGAATGGTGAGCGTCGAGTCAGAGTTGCCACGGATGGGGGCCAGCCCAGCCATACCAATATCCGTGTCAAAGCAAATTATCGCGATGGTCTCTGCAGTTTGGTTGAAGCTCAGCTTAAAACAGGTCGCACCCATCAAATTCGGGTGCATTTACAAACTTATGGTCATCCTATTTTGGGCGATGACAAGTACGGTGATCAAGAATTAGATAAAGTATTGAAACCAAAAAGACTTTTACTGCACGCAAGACATTTATCATTCATTCATCCTAAAACAGAAGAAAAAATGACTTTCGAGGCTGATATCCCCGAAGCATTTCAAAAAATGGAGACAACATGAAATTAGCCGCTTACCAATACAAAGCCGAGCAATATGTGGGCCTTATTGCTCAAGATTTGCAAACAGTCAAACCCTATCAATTGAGTAAAGAAGAAGCAGCACGTGGTGCACTAGCGATCATCGAGTTGATGGCTGAGGGGCAAGCTCTACCCGTTTTGGGTTCTCCGGTTCCATTAAAGGATGTTTGTTTATTGGCTCCGATCCCCAAGCCTAAGAGAAATATTTTTTGTGTGGGTAAAAACTATTTGGATCACGTTAAAGAAATCAAAGACAGTAAATTGGGAGAGGCGCAGGGCGCCATGGCGAACTTGCCAAAGCACCCAGTGGTTTTTAGTAAAGTGCCGGAGTCTGTGATTGGCCCACGCGTTGGAATTGATAGCCATCCTCAGGCAACCCAAGAAATGGATTACGAAGCCGAGTTAGCGGTGGTGATCGCCAAAAAAGGCAAGGCTATTAGTCAAGCTGATGCCATGAGTTACATCTGGGGATACACCATCATCAATGACATCAGTGCTCGTGACGTCCAAGCCAAGCATGTGCAATTTCACTTAGGTAAGAGTTTTGATACTTTCTGTCCGATGGGTCCATGGTTGGTTTCTGCGGATGAACTAGATTCAAGCAAGGCATCCATCAAGTGTTGGGTGAATGGAGAGCTAAGACAGGACGCCACCACTGAATTATTGATTTTCAATATCCCCACCATCATCGAAGCGATTTCAAAAGGCATGACCTTGTATCCAGGCGATGTGATCGCTACCGGCACGCCAAGCGGTGTTGGCATGGGCTTTAAGCCCCCTCGTTTTTTAAAGAAAGGCGATACCGTCAAGATTGAAATTGATGGCATTGGCACTTTAGAAAACCCAGTCATTTAAGGCATTGATGTCACTTCGTTATGAATTAATTGTGTGGGATTGGGATGGAACCTTGATAGATTCCACTCCCACCATTGTTCGATGCATTCAAGATGCATGTCGCGATTTGGCTCTGCCCGTGCCTGAGGATTCTGTTGCCAGTCATGTGATTGGTTTGGGGATTCAGGAGTCATTGCGCAAAGCTTGTCCAACGGTGTCAGTTGATGATCACTACAAATTGATTGATCGCTTTAGATTTCATTATTTGAGCAAAGACCACGAATTAAGTTTGTTTGAAGGCGCCAAAGATTTATTGCATCAATTAAAAGATCGAGGACATCTTCTCGCAGTTGCCACCGGCAAAAGTCGCAAGGGTCTCAATCGTTCTTTGGGCTTTCATCAACTGGAAAAGGTTTTTGCAGATTCACGCACCCCTGATGAGTCAAGGTCTAAGCCGCACCCCGCCATGTTGTTGGAATTGTCAGAATCACTGATGGTGCCTATGGAAAAAGTCCTCATGATTGGCGATACAACGCATGATTTGGGGATGGCGAATGCGGCAGGAGCTGATGCGGTGGGCGTGACTTATGGTGCGCATCCTGAACATGTTTTACAAACTGAAAATCCTTTGGTTTGTGTCAAGAATGTTCAGGAATTATCTGAGTGGTTAGCAAGTAACGCATAAAAAGATTAAGCTCTTATCTGAGCCAATCAAATTGATTGAATTGCTGAAATTAAATTAGTTAGATTTATTAAGAGAGTCATTCATGTCTGATGAAAAAGTCTGGGAAAAACAGGCGTTAGAACATCTGTTGTTAGAGAACCTCAAAGAGCAGCGTCGCGGGCGTCGTTGGAGAACCGCTTTGCGCATGATGACATTGGTTGTTTTTGTTGGTGTTGCCATCAATTTATTTGACATTGATATTGCTGGTAAATCCAGCATGGGTAAGCACACGGCTTTGGTTGATTTGCAAGGTGAGATCGCGCCAGATACCAAGGCCAGTGCAGATGCAATCAATGCATCGTTACAAGCAGCCTTTGAAAACTCTGAGAGTGTTGGTGTGATTTTGCGCATCAACAGTCCTGGTGGTTCACCAGTTCAGTCCGGCATCATTCACGATGAAATGTTGCGCTTGCGTGCCAAGTACCCACAAAAATCCTTACACGTGGTGGTTGAAGAGGTTTGCGCCTCAGGTGGTTACTACGTGGCCTCTGCCGCTGAAAACATTTATGTTGATAAAGCCAGTTTGGTTGGTTCTATCGGTGTGATCATGAATGGCTTTGGCGTGACTGGTTTGATGGAGAAGTTGGGGATTGAACGCCGCGCCATCGCAGCTGGAAAAAATAAAGCGCTCTTGGATCCATTCAGTAAACAAGATCCCAAGCAAAAAGAATTTGTACAAGGAATGATCACTGAAGTGCATGAGCAATTCATCAAGGTGGTGCGCACGGGACGTGGCGATCGCTTGAAAGAAACTCCAGACATGTTCAGTGGTTTGGTATGGAATGGTGCGAAGAGTGTTGAATTGGGTTTGAGTGATGGCTTGGGCAGTGTCGATACAGTGGCTCGTGATGTTTTCAAAGCATCAACGATTGTTGACTACACCATGAAAGATAACTTGGCTGAAAGAGTCGCCAAGCGTTTTGGTGCTGCGATGGGCGAGGGCGCTACCAGGGTGTTGATGTATGGAGGCCAGTTACGCTGATCTATTAAAGATCAACTCAACAAAAGACTAGACTAAGCCAGTATCAAGAACACGGCAGGTCGTTGATGAAGAGCTTGGAGTAATCCAGGCTCTTTTTTTATTTGTGCTTGCCAAGCGCTGACGGTTTTAGAAATCACCAAAGCATTGGGCAAACTCAAATCAGCTGCCACACACATTTGAGTGTTGCCCTGCAGGGTTTGAAGCATAGCTTCAATCATGGCTGCGTTGCGATAAGGAGTTTCAATCCACAATTGAGTCTGGTGCTTTCTCTTAGACTCTTGTTCTAATTGTTTGAGTGCCGCAGTTCTTTCAGGATCTTTCACGGCGATGTAACCATGAAAAGCAAAGCTTTGACCATTCATGCCAGATGACATCAATGCCAATAACAAAGAATTCGGACCAATCAAGGCGCGCACCGGAATGCCCATTTGATGTGCCGTCTTCACAACATCAGATCCTGGATCAGCAATCGCTGGCAGGCCAGCTTCAGACATCAAGCCCATGTCATGACCATCGAGTAATGGTTGAAGCATGGCTTTTAAATTTGTCGATCCATGAGAAGACTCTTTGCCGGGGCCGCGCCACTCAGTCATCTGCATTTCTTGGATAGGGCAGATCAATGGCGATTGTGATCCAACTGCTTTTAAAAGAGCCCTGGCAGTTTTTGCGTTTTCAACAATCCAATGGCGAAGCTGAGAAGCTTGCTCGATCGTATCGCGTGGCATGACATGATTGAGTTGAGATTCACGATCATCATCACCCAAGGTGTTCGGAATTAAATAAAGAGTGCCTGGCATTTTTAATTGATCATCTATCTAGTGGGATAGAAAAGCCTGCCTCACGCAACAGTGAGCAAACTGTTATCAATGGCAAGCCAATCAAAGCGGTGGGATCATCACTGCGCACATGTTCTAAAAGACAAATGCCCAAACCTTCTGATTTAGCACTGCCAGCACAATCGTAAGGTGTTTCTGCCAAAAGATAAGCTTCTAGAACATCATCAGGGAGTTGTCTGAATTTAACTTCGGTGATGACGTTCACAGTTTTTGCTGAACCTGCATGAGCCACGCAAACAGCTGTATGAAATTTCACAGTTTGACCACGCAATTGTTGTAGTTGCGCCATTGCATTTTTATGATTGCCTGGTTTGCCCATGGCAACACCATTCAAATCAACGACTTGATCTGAGCCAATCACGCAGGCCGAAGGGTTGGATAGTGACACGGCCAATGCTTTGGCCTGAGCCAAACGAATCGCCATCAATTCTGGGGTTTCATTGGCCAAAGGTGCTTCATCTACTTCTGGGGAAATGGTCTCAAAAGCTAAACCCAAGCGATTCAATAATTCTTTTCTGTACTTGGAGGTAGACGCCAAGATCAATTTTTTGCTTTGACTGACTCGATTATTGGATAAATTGCTTGGGTTAGGGGCGGCACTCATTTATGCTTTCGGTATGAATTCAAAAAATACGACACCCCATATTTTGCCGAATAATGCCAAAGACCTTCAATCCATTGATACCAGGTCTGGGCTGACTTACATCGGTCAGGGGGTACTCGAACTATCTCACTTTCCTAGATTGTTACAGGAAATGACGGTTGAGGCTAATTTCCAGCCTTCAGGTGTGCACTGGGAGGTGAGCACTTGGTTTGAGGAGCGTTTAGGGACAATTCCTATGCAATACATGCACTTACGCCTAGCGCTTGATTTGCCACTGACCTGCCAGGCCTGTTTGCAACCCTATATTGAATCATTGGATTCAGACCGTGATTACATCCTGTTTGAGACCGAAGAAGAGGCTGAAGCTTGGGATTTTGATGAGGAAAATCAAGATGCTGAAGATGCCCTGGTGTCCTCTGAAACCTTTAATTTATTGGAAGCCATTGAGGAAGAGCTGCTTTTAACCCTGCCTTTGATTGCCAAGCACCCCGAAGGCGAGTGCAAGCCAGAAGACCTTCAAAAAGTGAATAAAACCCTTAAATCGGGGTCAGAAGAGATCATCATCAAGAAGCCCAATCCATTTGCAATCCTAGAAAAGCTCAAGAAACAATGACTTTATGCTAGAATCTCGGATTCGTTTAGGAGTAAAAACATGGCTGTTCAACAGAATAAAAAATCACCTTCAAAGCGTGGCATGCACCGTGCGCACGACTTTTTGTCTGCACCTTCATTGGCAGTTGAGCCAACGACTGGTGAAGCTCACTTACGTCACCACATCAGCCCAAATGGCTACTACCGTGGTCGTAAAGTTGTTAAGACTAAGAACGACTAATTTCCTCTTAGGAAAAGATCAAGCGGCACGTACAGTAGCCGCTTTTTTCTTAAAAAAACAATTTTCATGAGCGTCACGCTAGCAGTTGATGCGATGGGTGGAGACCACGGTCTAGTGGTCACAGTACCCGCCAGCACAGGCCTTCTGGCAGAGTTGCCAGATTTACATATAAGACTCGTCGGTAACGCTGATTTAATCAATCAGGCGTTAGCCAATGTTCCCTCTGAAATTAAGAGCCGGATCACGGTCGTCCATGCCTCAGAAGTTGTCACGATGGATGATTCCATTGAGGTCGCTTTGCGCAAGAAAAAAGACTCATCCATGCGCGTGGCTGCAGAGCAAGTCAAAGAAGGTCATGCTCAAGCAGCTATTTCAGCTGGCAATACAGGCGCCTTGATGGCGATTTCTCGTTACGTATTAAAAACTTTGGATGGTATTGATCGTCCAGCGATTGCTGCGGTCATGCCAAATCAATTGGGTCGTGGCACGATTGTTTTAGATTTGGGCGCCAACGCGGACTGTGAAGCCATTCATTTGATGCAGTTTGCTCAAATGGCTGATGTGATGGCCAGAGCCGTTGACGGCATTGCTAACCCTACGATTGGTCTATTGAACATTGGTGAAGAAGTAATCAAGGGCAATCAGGTGGTTAAAGAGGCGGGTGAGTTGTTACGCCAAAGTAGCTTGAACTTCTACGGCAACGTTGAAGGCAATGATATTTTTAAAGGCACCACCAATATTGTGGTGTGTGATGGTTTTGTTGGAAACGTGGCGCTAAAGACCAGTGAAGGTTTGGCTTACATGATTTCTGGGATGATCAAAGAAGAATTTGGACGCAATTGGCTAAGTCGTTTGATGGCTTTAGCAGCAATGCCAGTTTTACTTCGTTTTAAAAAGCGTGTGGATCATCGTAATTACAATGGTGCTGTGCTTTTAGGTTTGCGTGGCTTAGTTCTAAAAAGTCATGGCTCAGCAGATAAAAAAGCATTCACAACTGCTTTGCGCAGAGCCTATGAAGGCGCTAAAAACAATATGGTTGGAAAAGTGGCTGATGCATTCATGGTGACGCATGCGACAAACTCTGGCAATGAGACCGTGGCATAAGGATTCAATTCAATGACTCAAGTGACCCAGCGATACGCAAAAATTCTTGGCACTGGCAGCTATTTGCCGGCCAACAAAGTGACCAATGCACAGATCACTGAAAGACTTGCCAAAGATGGTATTGAAACCAGTGATGAGTGGATTTTTTCAAGAAGCGGCATCAGTGCGCGTCATTTCGCTGCCACTAATGAACTGACCAGTGACCTTGCTTTGGAAGCATCCAAGAAAGCGATCGAAGCAGCAGGCATCACCGCCAATGACATCGATTTAATTATTTTGGCAACATCAACACCCGATAACTTGGGTGGATTTCCAAGTACCGCTTGCGTGCTGCACGATAAATTAGGCATCACGAATCAATGTGCAGCATTTGATGTGCAAGCTGTTTGTTCTGGATTTGCATACTCTTTGGCAGTTGCTGATAGCTTTATTCGCAGTGGCATGCATCAAAAAGTGTTAATCGTGGGTGCAGAGACATTCTCAAGAATTTTAGATTTCAAAGATCGCGGTACTTGCGTGCTCTTCGGTGATGGTGCTGGAGCCGTGGTGGTGGGTGCGAGTGATGAGCCAGGCATTTTGGCTGCTGCGATGCATGCGGACGGAAGTCATCGCGAGATCTTGTGTGTGCCGGGCAGATCTGAGCACGGCGCTTTAGAAGGCTCTGCCTTTTTGAAAATGGATGGCCAAGCAGTATTTAAATTGGCTGTGAAAGTTTTAGAGCAAGTGGCTCAAGAAGTTTTAACGGCCGCAAAATTAACGCCCGCAGACATTGATTGGTTGATTCCTCACCAAGCCAATATTCGTATCATGGAAGGCACCGCTAAAAAATTAGGCATTGCTTTGGATCATGTGGTCGTGACTGTGCAAGATCATGGCAACACATCAGCCGCATCAATTCCTCTGGCACTTGATACGGCGATTCGTGCTGGTCAAATCAAGCGCGGGCAACATCTTCTGATGGAAGGTGTGGGTGGTGGTTTCACCTGGGCTGCTGCAGTTGTTAAGTACTGATGGCGAAAGCACAATGAATAGAATTGAATGATTAAAAGATCACATAAGTAAAAAATTAAATAAGCTAAATCACTTAAAAAAATCACAGGAATTTTCATGAAATTTGCATTTGTATTCCCAGGTCAAGGTTCTCAAGCAGTTGGCATGCTCAATGCTTGGGGTGATAACGCTGAAGTTAAAAGAACGTTGGCTGAAGCATCAGAAGCCTTGGGTGAAGATGTTGCAAAATTGATCGCAGAAGGTCCCGCCGAAGCACTTTCTTTGACCACCAATACTCAGCCTGTGATGTTGACAGCAGGTGTTGCGTGTTATCGCGCTTGGATTGCGGCAGGTGGTCCTGCTGCATCAGTGATGGCTGGCCACAGCTTGGGTGAGTATGGTGCTTTGGTTGCTTCAGGCGTGATTGAATTCAAAGACGCAGTACCGATGGTGAGATTCCGTGCGCAAGCAATGCAAGATGCTGTGCCTGTTGGAACAGGCGGCATGGCGGCTATCTTAGGATTGGATGATGATGCGGTTCGTAAAGCATGTGCTGATGCGCAATCAGCCACTGGTGAGGTGGTTGAAGCTGTGAACTACAACGCACCCGCGCAGGTGGTGATTGCTGGTTCAAAGGCAGGTGTGGAAAAAGCTTGTGAGCTTGCCAAAGAGGCTGGTGCAAAACGCGCTTTACCATTGCCAGTGTCTGCACCATTTCATTCATCATTGCTAAAGCCTGCTTCTCAAAAATTAGAAACCTATTTGGCTGATAAAACATTCAAAGCGCCAAGCATTGATGTGATCAACAACGTGGATGTCAGCGTATTAAAAGACCCTGCAGCTATTAAAAATGCCTTGGTCAGACAAGCAGCATCACCAGTTCGTTGGGTTGAGACTGTTCAAGCAATTGCAGCGCTGGGTATCACCCATGTTGTTGAGTGTGGTCCTGGAAAAGTATTAACGGGTATGACCAAACGCATCAATGGTGATTTAAATGGTTTGGCTGTTTATGATCCTGCCACCATGGCTGAAGTGATGGCTGTCATCAAAGCTTAAGAATGAATGATTAAAAATTAACGTTCAGATTTATTTATCTAATAAAGCAGTGAATTTAGTTTGGGAGAAATTGTGAGCACATTAACTGGACAAATTGCCTTGGTCACCGGCGCATCTCGTGGAATTGGCCGTGCCATCGCCATGGAGTTGGCAAAGCAGGGTGCAGTGGTCATTGGTACCGCAACGAGTGAATCAGGTGCTAAAGACATTGATGCAGCATTGAAGCCAAGTGGCGGTGCTGGCGCAGTTTTGAATGTGAATGATGCAGCTGCTTGTGAAGCCCTGATTGACAGCATTGTTAAAGAACGTGGCGCCTTGAATATTTTGGTGAATAACGCTGGTATTACCCAAGATAACTTGGCCATGCGCATGAAAGACGAAGAGTGGTCATCAGTGATTGATACCAATTTAAGTGCCGTTTTCCGTTTGGCCAGGGGTGTTTTGCGCCCAATGATGAAGGCCAAAGGTGGTCGAATCATCAATATCACATCCGTGGTGGGTAGTAGCGGTAACCCAGGTCAGGCCAACTATGCTGCTGCAAAAGCAGGGGTGGCTGGCATGAGCCGAGCTTTGGCCCGAGAAATCGGTAGCCGTAACATCACAGTTAACTGCGTGGCACCTGGTTTTATCGACACAGATATGACCAAAGCCCTCTCAGAAGACCAACAAAATTCACTAAAAGCGAATATTCCCCTCCAACGTCTTGGAACACCTGAAGATATTGCCCATGCGGTAGCATTTTTGGCGTCTCCAGGGGCTGGATACATCACAGGAACGACACTTCATGTGAATGGTGGACTTTATTTGAGCTAATTTGGTCAAATAAGCTGATAAAATCTCTTTTCAATATTTTTACAACAACCCTTGGGGGATTAAATGGATAACATCGAACAACGCGTTAAGAAAATCGTAGCCGAGCAATTAGGCAAAGACGAAGCAGAAATCAAGAATGAATCTTCTTTCGTTAATGACTTAGGCGCAGATTCTCTCGACACAGTTGAATTGGTAATGGCATTGGAAGATGAATTCGGCATCGAAATTCCTGATGAAGAAGCCGAAAAAATCACGACTGTGCAATTGGCTATCGATTTCGCTAAGTCCAAGCAAGGCTAATTAGCTGTGAGCCAGATGAAAGGGCAACGCCGGGTAGTTATTACCGGGCTGGGTTTGGTTTCACCAGTGGGTAATACCGTTGGTGATGCTTGGGAAAATTTATTGGCGGGGCGCAGCGGTATTGCCACCATCACTAAGTTTGATCATTCTGGCTTAAATGTGCATTTTGGTGGCGAGGTAAAAGGCTTCAACGTTGAAGACTATATTTCTGCTAAAGAAGCTCGCCACATGGATACATTCATCCATTACGGCATTGCTGCCGGAACGCAAGCCTTTAAAGACTCTGGTTTAGAAGTTACAGAAGCCAATTCTGAAAGAATTGGTGTGTTGGTTGGTTCAGGCATTGGTGGATTGCCAATGATTGAAGAAACTCACACTGAATACACCACTCGTGGTGCTCGCCGTATTTCACCGTTCTTTGTACCAGGTTCAATCATCAATATGATTTCTGGTCATTTGAGCATTAACTTGAATCTCAAGGGTCCTAACGTTGCTGCTGTGACTGCCTGTACAACTGGTCTACACAGCATTGGTTTGGCTGCTCGCTTGATTCAGTATGGTGATGCGGACGTGATGATTGCTGGTGGTGCTGAATCAACGATTTCTCCTTTGGGAATCGGTGGTTTTGCTGCAGCCAGAGCACTATCAACCAGAAATGATGATCCAGCCACTGCTTCTCGTCCTTGGGACAAAGACCGTGATGGCTTTGTTTTGGGTGAGGGTGCTGGCGTCATGATTTTGGAAGAATACGAACATGCCAAAGCCCGAGGCGCAAAGATTTATGCTGAATTAGCTGGTTTTGGTATGAGTGGCGATGCGTATCACATGACTGCTCCAAATATGGATGGTCCGCGTCGTTGCATGGTCAATGCATTGAAAGATGCTGGAGTTAATCCTGATCAAGTGAACTATGTGAATGCTCACGGCACTTCAACGCCATTGGGCGACAAGAATGAAACTGATGCCTTGAAGGCGGCTTTGGGTGAAGCCTCGAAGAAAGTGGTTGTGAACTCAACCAAATCAATGACTGGTCACTTATTGGGTGGTGCAGGTGGTTTGGAGTCGGTGTTCACAGTATTGGCTTTACATCATCAGAAATCTCCACCAACCATCAATATCTTCAATCAAGATCCAGAATGCGATTTAGATTACTGTGCCAACACAGCAAGAGATATGAAGATTGATGTGGCTGTCAAAAATAACTTCGGTTTTGGTGGCACAAACGGCACAATCGTTTTCCGCCGTATTTGATAGCTAGAAAACAGGCTAGTTTTGCTGGTCTGTCGCTCGAATGAAGCCTCTTGACTCTGTTGGAGGCTTTTTTGCTATCAGCCCATTGAAAATTGACCAAAAATACTTATATAAATTCGTATCAATAACCATGCTCAGACAGTATTTAAAGCCTTTTCTGCAAATACTTCCTGAATGCTCTAAAGTATCAACACCATGAAAAAAATACTATCTGCATTGACCCTCACTGTGGCGACAAGTTCATTACTTGTTTTGCCAGCTTTTGCCAACAATTCTGCAAGCAAAGTAGCCTCAGCAGCAAACACAAGCAGTGCGCCAGCTGCTGCAAGCGCTGCTCGTTCATACCCCGATTTTGTTGATTTGGTCGAAAGAGCCAATCCTGCTGTCGTGAATATTCGCACCACGGAACGAGTCAATGTTCGTCAGGGTGGAGTTATTCCAGGAATGCCAGGTTTGGATGAAGATCAGGCTGAATTTTTCCGCCGTTTCTTCGGTATTCCTTTGCCAACACCAAGACAACAAGGACCGAATAATCGTAAACCTCAACAAGAAGAACAAAACCGCGGAGTTGGTTCTGGCTTCATCATTGAGAGCAATGGTTTCATTTTGACCAATGCGCACGTGGTTGAAGGTGCAACAACAATTTATGTCACTTTGACTGATAAGCGCGAATTCAAAGCCAAATTGATTGGTGCTGATAAACGCACAGATGTGGCCTTGGTGAAAATTGAAGCGACTGGTTTGCCACGCTTGACCATTGGCGATTCTTCAAAGGTTCGCGTTGGTGAATGGGTGCTTGCAATTGGCTCACCCTTTGGTTTAGAAAACACAGTGACAGCGGGTATCGTTTCTGCGAAGAGTCGTGATACAGGCGATTACTTGCCATTCATTCAAACCGATGTGGCAGTCAATCCTGGTAACTCGGGTGGTCCGCTATTGAACACCCGTGGTGAAGTGGTTGGTATTAACTCACAAATCTTTTCACGTTCTGGTGGTTACATGGGCATCTCTTTTGCGATCCCTATGGATGAGGCCATGCGTGTCTCTAATCAATTAAAAGCAAACGGTAAAGTCAGTCGTGGTCGTATTGGCGTGGCAATCGCAGAGGTCAGCAAAGAAGTTGCTGAAAGTTTAGGTTTACCAAGAGCCCGTGGCGCTTTGATTCGTAGTATCGAAGTAGGTGCGCCAGCTGATAAAGCAGATCTTGAGCCAGGTGATGTTATTTTGAGTTTTGGTGATAAGCCAATTGAAAAATCATCTGACTTACCAAGAATTGTTGGAGATACGAAACCAGGTACGACTTCAACCATCACGGTATGGCGCAAAGGTGCTCAGAAAGAATTCAACATCACTGTGGCTGATCTAGAGCCAACTCCTAAAGCTGCTGCTAAAAAAGCTGAGCCTGAGCCAAGTAACTCTACTAAAAATGTCTTTGGTGTAGCTGTGACGGATGTTTCAGATGCCAAGAAAAAAGAGTTATCGATCAAAACTGGTGTTGAAGTCACAGCTTTGGCTGAAGACGGCGCACTTGCAAAAGCAGGTGCAAGAATTGGTGATGTGATTGTCCGTTTAGGTGATGTTGACATCATTGCCGCCAAGCAATTTGATGTGGCCATGAAAGCTGTGGCAAAAAACAATCGATCAGTGGCTGTGTTTATTCGCAGGGGCGATAGCACCTTGGTGATTCCAGTCAAGCCAGTCGTCACTAAGTGATTGTTCTAGCCGGGTTTTTGGGGAATAACCCCAATCCCGGCTTTTGTTTTTTAGAAATCGGGCTTCCCCTGTCGTTCCGTCTACAATAGAGGTTAGAGGCGTCTTATTGCAGTGCAATATGGTGTTGCATTGCGGCAAGCCGTTTTAAGGAATCCATGGATCATATACGTAACTTTTCTATCATTGCCCATATCGACCACGGAAAGTCGACCCTAGCAGACCGAATTATTCAGCTATGTGGGGGCCTTTCAGATCGCGAAATGGAAGCTCAAGTCCTTGATTCTATGGACATTGAGAAAGAACGCGGCATCACCATCAAGGCCCAAACAGCGGCTTTGAACTACAAAGCCCGCGATGGCAAGATTTACAACCTCAACTTGATTGATACCCCAGGACACGTCGACTTCTCTTATGAAGTCAGTCGCTCATTGTCTGCTTGTGAAGGGGCTTTATTGGTGGTGGATGCCAGTCAAGGTGTTGAGGCTCAAACAGTCGCTAACTGTTACACAGCCATTGAATTGGGTGTGGAAGTAGTACCTGTTTTAAACAAAATTGACTTACCTCAGGCAGATCCTGATCGCGCCAAGCAAGAAATTGAAGATGTGATTGGTATCGATGCTACAGACGCTGTGTCTTGTTCAGCAAAAACTGGTTTGGGCGTTCAAGATGTTCTTGAAGATCTGATTAAAAAAGTGCCGCCACCAACTGGTGATGCAACCGCACCTTTGCAAGCATTGATCGTTGACTCGTGGTTCGATAACTATGTGGGTGTGGTGATGTTGGTGCGTGTGATCAACGGCACACTCAAACCAAAAGACAAAGTTTTATTGATGGCCTCAGGCAGCCAACATTTGGTTGAGCATGTCGGTGTCTTCACGCCAAAGTCAGTTGATCGTCCAGAGCTATCAGCTGGTCAAGTAGGCTTCATCATTGCTGGCATTAAAGAACTTAAGGCTGCTAAAGTGGGTGACACTGTTACTCATGCACCAGGTCAACAAAACAGAATGCCAGCATCTGCACCATTACCAGGCTTTAAGGAAGTGCAGCCTCAGGTGTTTGCAGGTTTGTATCCGGTTGAATCAAATCAATACGACGCCTTGCGTGAATCACTTGAAAAGTTAAAGTTAAACGATGCGGCATTGATGTATGAACCGGAAGTTTCTCAAGCGCTTGGTTTTGGATTCCGTTGTGGCTTCTTAGGTTTATTGCACATGGAGATTGTGCAAGAGCGTTTAGAGCGTGAGTTCAATATGGAACTCATCACCACTGCTCCAACGGTGGTTTACGAAGTTGAGCTCAAAGATGGTTCAAAGATCGTGGTTGATAATCCATCAAAAATGCCAGATCCAAGTCGTATTGAAATGATCATGGAGCCGATTGTGGTGGTCAACTTGTTCATGCCACAAGAGTATGTTGGTTCAGTGATCACCTTGTGTACAGGCAAACGCGGTATACAAATGGACATGCAGTATGTGGGTCGTCAAGTGAAGTTGACTTATGAAATGCCGATGGCTGAAATCGTGCTCGATTTCTTTGATCGCTTGAAGTCTATTTCACGTGGTTACGCCTCTATGGATTATGAGTTCAAAGAATATCGTGCTTCAGATGTGGTCAAGGTTGATATCTTGATCAACAGTGAAAAAGTAGATGCACTATCCATCATCGTTCACAGAAGTAACAGTCAATACCGTGGCCGTGAGGTTGTGGCGAAGATGCGCGAGATCATTCCTCGTCAGATGTTTGACGTGGCGATTCAGGCGGCGATTGGTAGCGGCATCATAGCCCGTGAAAACGTGAAGGCTTTGCGTAAAAACGTTTTGGCCAAGTGTTATGGCGGTGACATCACACGTAAGAAGAAATTACTAGAGAAGCAAAAAGAAGGTAAGCGACGCATGAAGCAAGTAGGCAGTGTGGAGATTCCACAAGAAGCCTTCTTGGCCATCTTGCAAGTGGAGGACAAGTAATGAACTTCGCTTTGATACTTTTGATTTTGTCACTGGTGACAGGTGTTGCTTGGGTTGCCGATAAATTGGTGTTTGCGCCCAAAAGGAAGGCAGCAGGCATTGATCGCATGCCTTTGTGGTTGGAATACACCGCCAGCTTTTTCCCAGTCATTTTTGCAGTTTTCTTTTTGCGTTCATTCTTATTTGAGCCGTTCAAGATCCCATCAGGCTCCATGATTCCTACCTTGATGATTGGTGATTTTATTTTGGTCAATAAATTCACTTATGGTGTTCGTCTACCAGTCATCAATAAAAAAGTGATTGAAATGAATTCACCCGAGCGTGGTGATGTGGCAGTTTTTCGTTTTCCCAAAGATGAATCAGTCGATTACATCAAGCGCGTGATTGGTTTGCCAGGTGATGTGATTTCTTACCAGGGCAAGCGCTTGACCATCAATGGCCAAGAGTTTCAATCTGAAGCGAAACCAGACTACCTTGACCCTGAAGGCATGACATATGCCAAATTCTTCACAGAAACTTTCCCCAAAGAATTTGGTGGGCATTCTTATAACGTTTTAAATCATCCTGAGCGTCCTCCTGGGATTTTTGTACAAGATCGTTTCCCTTATGCGGAAAACTGTACTTACACCATGACTGGTGTGACTTGCACAGTGCCAAAAGGTCATTACTTTGTGATGGGGGATAACCGAGATAATTCAGCAGACTCTCGCTTTTGGGGTTTTGTGCCTGAAAATAATTTGGTTGGTAAAGCCTTCTTTGTTTGGATGAATTTAGGCGACCTTAAACGCATTGGGCGTTTTGAGTGAGCAAAGTGGCCAAGAGCGATATGACTCCTCGCGCACCTCTTGATATCAAACTCTTGCAGGAACGTTTGGGGTATACGTTTCAAAAGCCTGATCTATTGATGCAGGCATTGACTCACCGCAGCCATAGTAAAAAGAATAATGAGCGTTTAGAGTTTTTAGGCGATTCAGTTTTGAACTGCACTGTTGCGGAAATGCTGTATGAACGTTATGGTGATTTGGATGAGGGTGACTTATCCAGAGTTCGAGCTAATTTGGTCAAGCAACAAGCTTTGTATGAAATCGCTCAAGCATTACAGCTCTCTGATTGTTTGCGTTTGGGTGAGGGTGAGCTCAAAAGTGGTGGCTTTAAACGACCATCCATTTTGGCCGACAGTTTTGAAGCGATTGTGGGCGCCATCTTTTTAGATTCTGGCTTTGACTCCTCTAAAAAGGTATTGAGAAAGTGGTATTCACAAATCTTGGAGCATGTTGATCCAAGAACTTTGGGTAAAGATGATAAGACGCTCTTGCAGGAATACCTGCAGGGCCATCAATTACCGCTGCCAATCTACACTGTCGTTGCAACCACGGGTGTGGCTCATAATCAACAATTTGAAGTTGAGTGCTCCATCCCAAGCCTCAAGGTAACGCTCAATGGCAAAGGCCCCTCACGCAGAGCTGCTGAGCAAGCGGCTGCCAAATTATCCTTAGATGCTGCGCAAAAGATTGTTTCTCAATCTGGTAGAAAGCCTAAGAAAACCAAAGCAACAAAAAAGAAAGCATCTTTGGTCACAGCCAAAGATCCTACTGATGATCAGCTGAATTTGAAGTTGAAGTCAGAGTAAAGTAAAAACCAAGGAATCGTTGATGTCATTTCGATGTGGAACCGTAGCGCTGGTAGGTCGCCCTAACGTAGGCAAGTCAACTTTGCTGAATGCATTGGTGGGTCAAAAAGTCAGTATCACCTCCCGCAAAGCTCAAACAACTCGTCATCGTATTTTGGGCGTTAACACCACTGAGACTGCACAATTTATTTTGGTCGATACGCCAGGTTTTCAAACAAAATATAACAACGCCATGAACAAGGTCATGAACCGCACGGTGAAAACCACCATGGCGGATGTTGATGTGATTCTGTTTGTGGTTGAGTCAGGCTACTGGAGCAAGGCAGACGAGCAGGTGCTTGAGATATTGCCGAAAAATATCCCAGTGGTTTTGCTGGCCAATAAATTGGATGTGTTTGCTTCAAGGGCCGATGCCCCAGAAGATCGAGATCAAAAGTTATTTACTTTCATGCGTGAAATGAGTGAGAAGTTTGAATTCTCAGAAATCATTCCGATGACTGCTAAAAATACCGATGATGTGAAGCGTTTATTAGGATTCTTAGAGCCATACTTGCCTGAGCAAGAAGCAATCTATGAGCCAGACATGTTGACTGATCGCAGTGAGAAGTTTTTGGCCGCTGAAATTTTGAGAGAAAAAGTATTTCGTCACACAGGCGATGAGTTGCCTTATGCCAGCGCTGTGATCATCGACCAGTTCAAGATGGATGGCACGATGCGCCGCATTGCTGCCACCATTTTGGTGGATCGCGAAAGTCACAAGGCCATGGTGATTGGTGAAAAAGGCGCAAAACTCAAGCGCATATCCACTGAGGCTCGCCAAGACATGGAAAAGCTATTTGATGGCAAAGTATTCTTAGAAACTTGGGTCAAGGTCAAAAGTGGTTGGGCCGATGATCGCGTCATTCTGCGTGAGCAGGGCATAGAGTAATTTGCAATCATGTCGACTCGCGTCAACGATGAACCTGCTTTTGTACTGCACAGCATTCCGTACAAAGAAACCAGCTTAATTCTTGATGTGTTCACGCGCTCTTATGGGCGCATGGCTTTGATTGCCAAGGGCGCAAAGCGCCCACATTCTGTATTGCGACCTGTCTTACAACGCTTTCAACCTCTGGCAGTTTCTTGGAGCGGCAAAAGTGAACTACGCACCATGACCAAAGCCGAGTGGTTGGGTGGTGTACCCCCATTGGTAGGCGATGCTTTGTTGTGTGGCTTTTATCTGAATGAACTCTTGGTCAAATTCATTGCCAGAGAAGACTCTTACGAAGACTTGTACGAAGAGTATGCCAAAACGGTTCACTTGCTTGGTCAAGATCCTAAAGACCTAGAACCCATATTGCGTCCCTTTGAACTCACTTTATTAAAAGAGGCCGGCTTTGCCGCAGCCTTGAACTTTTGTATCGATACCCAAACAACTCCTGAGGAAGATGAGCATTATGTTTATCAGCCAGAGAGAGGTATTCGTAAGCTTCAAGCGGATGATCCAGGTCATTGGCCTGTGATGACAGGCAAGCACTTGCTTTGTATGAATGACAAAAACTACCAAGATCCAGAGACCTTGATTCAGAGTAAGGCGCTCACGCGTTTCTTGTTAGGTCTGCACTTACCCGATCAAGCCATGATGACCCGGCAGATTTTGATTGATTTGAAAAAGATCTAAAGCACACCATGGTCATTAAATAGGCATAATTCATAACATGTCACAAAAACCTAAAAACATCATTGATCTAGGTATCAACATTGATCATGTGGCCACGCTAAGAAATGCTCGTGGCACGACTTATCCTGATCCTTTGAAAGCTGCGCAACTTGCTGAAGAATAT
>CALKUJ010000136.1 GCA_937996825.1 uncultured Polynucleobacter sp.
TTTGCTCAACGCGTGCAAATTTTTGATTGACTTGGTCCACTTCAGATTGAATGAGCTCAGTGATCTCGCGGGCCTGCGTCAGGCTTTCATAGTTGGTAAAGCCAATATCTCTGGACTGGGCATACTGCTCCACGTTGTCATGATCCACCATGATGATGGCCGTGAGGTAAGGCAATCGATCCCCCACAATCACGGCATCCGTGATGTAGGGCGACGCTTTCAATTCGTTTTCAAGCTCACTGGGGGTGATATTTTTCCCACCCGCTGTGATGATGATGTCCTTCATACGATCTGTGATGGCAAAAAAGCCTTGCGCATCTTTTGTCCCCACATCACCTGTGTGCATCCACCCCTCGGAGTCAAACACCTCTTTGGTTTTATCCGGCAAGTTGAGATAACCCGAGAAAATGTTGGGTCCCCTGATCAAGATTTCACCTGTCTCAGGATCAAGCTTCATTTCATTGTGCGGTGCAGGCACGCCAATAGAACCAAGTTTGATGAAGCCGGGGTAATTGGCTGATGAGCCACCGCACGTTTCGGTCATGCCCCAGATCTCAAACATGGGCACACCTAAAGCGAAGAACCAACGCAAAATCTTTGGCGAAATCGGCGCTGCGCCACTTAACAAAAAACGCGCCTTATCAATCCCCAGCGATTTGCGCACATTCGCGAGCACCAACCATTGAGCGACGCGATACGCCAGACGCTGATGCAGCGCAATTGGCTGCCCACTTAAAAACTGATCTGCTATCGTCATCCCAAGGCCTATGGCCCAGTGAAACATGAGCTGCTCGAACTTTGTAGATTCCTTGAGGGATAAATGCACCCCCGACTGAAACTTTTCCCACACACGAGGCACGGCCAAGATGATGGTGGGTGAAATTTCTCGGATATTTTCTGGAACCGTCTCAGGGTTCTCAACAAAGTTAATTTTTGTACCGGTGTACAAACACACGAACGCACCGCCCACACGTTCGGCGATGTGACACAAGGGTAAAAAGCACATGCGTTCATCTTGCGGAGTTTGCGCAATGATTTGCGTATGCCCACGAATGGCATACACCAAGCCCGCTTGATGATGCATGGCACCTTTAGGCTTGCCGGTGGTACCCGAGGTGTAGACCAAAATTGCCAAGTGCTCTGGCGAAGCGGCTTCTAGAATGACGCCGAGTCGATGAGGATCGAGGGCCAAAGCCTGAGCTCCTAGTTGGCGCAACGCCTCAAGCGACATAACTTGGGGATGCTCAAAATGGCGCAGACCCTTGTCATCCAACACGATAATTTTTATGAGGTCAGGCAGCTCCGGTAGGACCTCGAGTACCTTGTCGAGTTGTTCCTCGTCTTCAACAAACAAAAAACGGCTTTGGCTATCGCTCAGGATGTAGTGCACCTGTGACGCAGCGTCCGTGGGATAAATGCCAGCAGAGGTACCGCATAGACTCAATACTGCCAGATCAGCCCAAACCCACTCCACACGGGTGTTTGACAAAATTGAAACGCGGTCTTGAACTTGCATGCCCAAGGCGTTCAAGCCCATGGCGATTTCTTTGACGATCTCTCCAGTGTCATGCCAGGTCCAAGCGCGCCAAATGCCCAACTCTTTTTGACGCAACCAAACATCATTCTTTCGAAGCCCCACAGCATTCCAAAACAATGCTTGAACTGTGTCGCCCACTAACGGCAAAGAAGTATTTTTCTCTGCGCGTGCAAATTCATCTTTAATTTGCCAGAGGTAACGCATCAGAGATCTCCCGTTTTAAATAAGCCGCGATGATGTGATTCATGGCATCAGCGCCAAGTTTTCTTCTTTTTCCACCGACGCTCCGCTCGAACGCCTTCTTGCTTGATGCCTAGATAAAACTCTTGAATGTCATCTTTTTGCATCAAACGCGCGCAGGTGTCTTGCATGACGATCCGACCGTTTTCCATGATGTAGCCGAAGTCCGCTGTTTGCAGTGCAATTCGCGCGTTCTGCTCGACCAAGAGAATGGACCGGCCACTGTCTCGGTTGATCATGCGAATGATTGCGAAAATCTCTTTTGTTAATTTGGGACTTAGCCCAAGACTGGGCTCGTCCATCAAAATCATTTGAGGATCGGCCAACAAGGCCCTCGCGATCGCAAGCATTTGTTGCTGCCCGCCAGAAAGCAAACCTGCAGCTTGGCTTTCGCGTTCTTTCAAAATGGGGAAGTAACGATAGGCTTGCTCTAAATCGCGCGCCACCCCATCGCGATCCTTGCGGGTGTACGCCCCCATCATGAGGTTTTCATAGACCGTGAGTAAGGGAAACACTTCCCTTCCCTCCGGAACATGGCTGATGCCCTTTTTGACAATGTCTGAAGACTCAACGCCCGTGATGTCTTCGTTGGCAAATTCAATCGAACCCCTGACTGGATCCATGATGCCAGAAATAGTTTTCAAAAGGGTCGTTTTGCCAGCACCGTTTGAGCCCAAAAGCGTGACGATTTGACCTTTCTTAACTTCAAGGCTCACGCCCCGAATCGCTTTGACGGGACCGTAGGCACTCTCAATATTGGTCAAGGTCAGCAGTGCATGATCTGGGCCTGATGGGGTCGCCACAGATGTAGAAGGCAAGGTTATTGGCATATCAGTCATTTCCATCCTCATCTTCCGCACCAAGGTATGCCTTGATCACCTCAGGGTGACTTTGAACTTGCGCCGATGTCCCAATGGCAATGACTTGCCCCTGATTCATGGCTACCACACGGCTAGACACACGTGAGACCAATGACATATCGTGTTCGACCATGAGAATAGTGATGCCCAAGTCGTTTACCAAGTCCTTAATCCAAAACGCCATGTCTTCAGTCTCTTCAGGATTCAATCCTGATGAAGGCTCATCCAACAATAGCAATTTGGGATTCATGCTGAGCGCACGGGCCAACTCGACAACTTTTCGAATGCCATAAGGCAAGCCAGAGACAAAACTGTCTCGGTATTTTTGCAAGCCAAGAAAATCGATCACCTCTTCAATTCGCGCGCGGGAGGCCAGCTCTTCCTGGCGGGTCGTCTTGAGAAAGAAAAGATTGCTCAAGACGCTGGTACTGTTAAGGCTGTGGTGTCCAATCAGCAAATTCTGTAAAACGGTGGCGTGTTCAAAAAGCTCGATATTTTGAAACGTACGCGCAATGCCCAGATTCGCAATTTTGTGCGGGGGCGTTTCACCGAGATCCACACCCTCAAAAAATAGCTGACCACTGCTTTGTGGGTAGATGCGGCTGATCACGTTAAACAAGGTAGATTTGCCAGCACCGTTGGGCCCGATGATGGTCAGCACCTCACCAGGAAAAACCTCAAAGCTCACATTGTCAACAGCAACCAAGCCGCCGAAACGGCGGGTGATGTTTTCAACCTTCAATAGTGCTTGCGTCATAGCTGGCTCACTTCAGGCGGTCAGATTTTTGAAATGATTTTTGTCGCTTGAACATGCCATCTCGGTAGAAAGGAAACACCTGAAAGTAGGTTCGAATCTTGAACCACCGGCCATACAAGCCCATGGGCTCAAACAGCACAAAGCAAATCAAGATCACGCCGTAAATGACGTTTTGCAGACCCGCTGCATTCGCCATGAACACCGGCAACAAGTCCTTCAGGTTGGCAATCAGTGGCGGCATCACGATGATAAAAATAGCGCCAAAGAAAATCCCGTGAATACCAGCCAGCCCGCCAATGATGACCATCAAAACGAAATCTAGCGATAAGAAAAGATTGAAGTTCTCAGGCGAAATGAACCGGAGGTAATGCGCGTACATGGCGCCACCCACCCCAGTAAATCCAGCAGACAACATGAACGCGATGATCTTGTATCGACCCACATGAATGCCCATGCTCTGAGCGGATATTTCAGAATCACGAATGGCAATGAATGCTCGCCCGGTTGCGCTTCGCAACAAATTGATAGTCAGTAAGGTGGCAACCACCACAATGCCTAAGACCAGATAGAAAAACGAAACTTGCGTATTGAAAACCACGCCCAATATCTGCGCAGGTTTGACGGCCAAGCCTGACGTGCCATTGGTGAATGACTCCCACTTCACGAACACTTCCTCAACAATGAGACCCAGCGCCAATGTGGCAACGCCTAAAAAAATCCCCTTCACGCGTAGAGCTGGCAGTGCAATCAACGCTCCGAGAATGACATTCACAAGAATCGAAAGACTCAACGCAGCAAAAAATGGCCATCCTTGATTGGTGAAGAAGGCTTGAACAAATGCACCCAATCCAAAAAAAGCAGCATGCCCAAACGACAACTGCCCCGTATAGCCAAGCAAGATCATGGTGCCAAAGCCGACCAATGAATAAATCAGGATGATGTTGATTTGTGCCATCCAAAATTCGCTCACCACAAGCGGGCACAAA
>CALKUJ010000137.1 GCA_937996825.1 uncultured Polynucleobacter sp.
TGACTTGGGCTTTGACGTTGATATGGGCCCATTGTTTCAAACGCCCGAAGAATGTGCTCGTCAAGCCATTGAAAACGATGTGCATGCCGTAGGTATTTCTACCCTGGCTGCAGGCCATAAGACGCTCGTGCCAGCAATTATTGCTGAGCTCAAAAAACAAGGTGCAGATGACATTATTGTGTTCGTAGGTGGCGTGATTCCTCGTCAGGACTATGAGTTTTTGTATGAGGCAGGCGTTAAAGGTATTTATGGTCCTGGAACGCCTATCCCAGCATCAGCGAAGGATGTTCTAGAACAAATTCGTTTAGCTCAAAAATAATTAGCGAAGAAATAGGGTGCAAGTAGAAGACCAAGCTCTAGTTGATGCAATATGTGGTCCAGGTGCCAAACCTGGGCCAGAGCAACGCCGTGCTGTTGCTAAAGCCATCACTTTACTTGAGTCGACTCGGGTTGATCATCGCTTAAGAGCTGATGATGTATTGAATGCGGTATTACCGAAAAGTGGTCAATCATTTAGGCTGGGTATTTCGGGTGTGCCTGGTGTTGGTAAATCAACTTTTATTGAAGCTTTAGGTTTGTATCTAATTGATAAAGGGCATCGTGTTGCAGTCCTTGCAATTGATCCTTCATCATCAGTTTCTGGCGGTTCAATTTTGGGTGATAAAACTCGTATGGAGTTCTTATCAGTTAACGAAAAAGCATTCATTCGACCTAGCCCGTCATCAGGTAACTTAGGTGGGGTGGCTGAAAAAACCAGAGAAGCCATGTTGGTTGCTGAGGCTGCCGGTCATGATGTGGTGATTGTTGAAACAGTGGGTGTCGGTCAAAGTGAGACAGCTGTTGCAAATATGACAGATATGTTTGTTTTATTACAACTGCCGAATGCGGGTGACGATCTTCAAGCCATTAAAAAAGGTGTGATGGAGTTGGCTGATTTGGTGGTCATCAATAAAGTTGATTTGGACCCAGATGCTGCAACCAGAGCGCAAGTCCAAATCATGAGCTCATTGCGCTTGTTCAGCATGCATGGCAATCCTGAGCACGCTCACCATGATGAAACACTTTGGCATCCAAAGGTGATGCGCATGAGTGCCTTGAAGTCTGAGGGCATCACTGAATTTTGGGACACCGTCAACACATTCAAAGATATTCAGAGCAAACATGGTCATTTAGCGCTGAGAAGAAAACAACAAGCCCAAGCCTGGATGTGGGAACGCATCGAAGCAGGTTTAAGGCAAAACTTCAAGGCCAATGCCCAGGTACAAAAACTGTTACCTGAGTTGAGTGAGGCAGTGAATCAAGGCACCATGGCAGCCTCGGTTGCTGCGAGAAGATTATTAGATTTAATGAAATAAAGATTGAGAAACAAGGGAGAGCATTTTATGCACGACATCATCAAACAACTAGAAGCCAAGCGTGAACAGGCTCGCCTCGGCGGCGGTCAAAAGCGCATCAATGCCCAGCACGGTAAAGGCAAATTAACAGCCCGTGAGCGCATTGAGTTGTTATTAGACGAGGGCTCATTCGAAGAATGGGACATGTTCGTTGAGCATCGCTGTACAGACTTTGGCATGGCCAATGAATCTGTGCCTGGTGATGGTGTGGTAACTGGTTACGGCATGATCAATGGTCGCTTGACCTTTGTTTATTCACAAGACTTCACAGTGTTCGGTGGTTCTTTGTCTGAAGCCCATGCTGAAAAAATATGTAAAGTCATGGACCAAGCCATGAAAGTTGGTGCCCCAGTGATTGGTTTGAACGACTCAGGTGGCGCACGTATTCAAGAGGGTGTGGCATCTTTGGGTGGTTACGCTGAGATTTTCCAGCGCAACGTGTCTGCTTCAGGCGTGATTCCGCAAATCTCTTTGATCATGGGTCCTAGTGCTGGTGGTGCAGTGTATTCACCAGCATTGACTGACTTTATTTTCATGGTCAAAGACAGTTCATACATGTTCGTGACAGGTCCTGAAGTTGTGAAGACAGTGACGCATGAAGAGGTGACGGCAGAAGAGTTGGGTGGAGCCATGACACACTCAACCAAATCAGGTGTTTGTGACCGTGCATTTGAAAATGATGTTGAAGCGATTTTGATGTTGCGTCGCTTCTTTAACTACCTACCTTTATCTAATAAAGAAAAACCACCTGTGCGCAAAGGTGCTGACTCAGCAGAGCGCTTGGATTATTCACTGGACACATTGGTGCCAGATAACGCGAATAAGCCATATGACATGCATGAGCTCATCATTAAAACAGTTGATGATGGTGACTTCTTTGAGATTCAACCTGACTATGCGAAAAATATCATCATTGGTTTTGCTCGCATCGAAGGTCAAACTGTCGGTATCGTTGCTAACCAACCCTTGGTCTTGGCTGGTTGCTTGGACATCAAATCATCAATCAAAGCAGCGCGTTTCGTGCGATTCTGCGATGCCTTCAATATCCCAGTTGTTACTTTTGTCGACGTACCAGGATTCATGCCAGGTACTTCGCAAGAATACGGCGGCATCATCAAACACGGCGCCAAATTGTTGTATGCCTATGCAGAATGTACCGTGCCAAAGATCACAGTGATCACACGCAAAGCTTATGGTGGTGCGTATGACGTGATGGCTTCAAAACACCTCAGGGGTGATGTGAACTTTGCCTGGCCTTCAGCTGAAATCGCGGTGATGGGACCAAAAGGTGCTGTTGAGATTATTTTCCGTGAAGAAAAAGGTGATCCTGCCAAGTTGGCTGAGCGCGAAGCAGAGTACAAAGCCAAGTTCGCTAATCCATTTGTGGCTGGTCGTCGTGGTTACATTGATGACGTGATCATGCCTCATGAAACTCGTAAACGTGTCGCTAGATCTTTGGCCATGCTCAAAGACAAGGATATTGAAAATCCTTGGCGCAAACACGGCAACATTCCCCTTTAATCGATTAGGACAAGAACATGTTTAAGAAGATTCTGATTGCTAACCGTGGTGAAATTGCTTGCCGCGTGATTAAAACTGCTCGCAAGATGGGCATCAAAACCGTGGCTGTTTACTCTGAAGCTGATCGTGACGCGCGTCACGTCGAACTTGCTGATGAAGCAGTCTGTATTGGTCCAGCTCCATCACGTGAATCCTATTTGGTGATGGACAACATCATCAAGGCTTGTAAAGACACTGGGGCTGAAGCGGTTCATCCTGGTTATGGTTTCTTATCTGAGAACGAAGCATTTGCGAAGCGCTTAGAAGAAGAAGGTATTACCTTCA
>CALKUJ010000138.1 GCA_937996825.1 uncultured Polynucleobacter sp.
CTGAATTTAACCCACTCAAAAAATTCTGACGGCGCAGTTTCTAAAATGCCATCCCTCATTTTCTTTTGAGCTTCTAACCAAGTTGTATTGATGGTTTCCCACAATTCAGTTGTCATCGAACCGCGCACAGCTCGAGCATTTTCACGAGCAGCCTGAAGACATCTCATGATCGATGAGGGATTATTCATATCACTTACCATGAATTGAATGACATCCTGCGGCGACATCAAAACATGTGATGCATCAAAAGCTTCGGTCAACTCAGAAATTTCCAATAACGCGCGCCACGCTTGCTCAGAGACCTCTGCTGATTGAGGCAATAGTGACATCTGATGCGCGTCCAGAAAGAGTCGAAGTAACCGAGAAATAGTTTGTCGCTGAGAAAGTAACTGAAGCATTCAAAATCATGTTGAAGAACAAAGAAGTAAAAGCAATTTTGGTTAACATTTTCGGCGGCATCATGAAGTGTGACGTGATTGCAGATGGCGTTATCACTGCATGTAAAGCAGTGAACTTGAGCGTACCTTTGGTTGTTCGTATGAAAGGTACAAACGAAGAGCTCGGTAAGAAGATGTTGGCTGATTCTGGCCTGCCGATTATTAGTGCAGACACGATGGCTGAAGCAGCGACTAAAGCTGTTGCAGCAGTTAAGTAAGCCACAGGCCACGAAAGGAATTTAAATGTCTATTCTTATTAATAAAAACACACGAGTTATTACTCAAGGTATCACTGGTAAAACAGGTCAGTTCCACACTGAAAAGTGTCAAGAGTACGCAAACGGCAAAGAATGCTTTGTTGCTGGCGTGAACCCTAAAAAAGCTGGCGAGAAAATTTTCAACATTCCTATTTATGCATCAGTGAAAGAAGCTGCTGCAGAAACTGGTGCGACTGTTTCAGTGATTTATGTTCCACCAGCAGGCGCAGCTGCTGCTATCTGGGAAGCTGTTGAAGCTGATCTAGATTTGGCAATCTGTATCACAGAAGGTATTCCAGTTCGCGACATGTTGGAAGTTCGTAACAAGATGGCTGCTAAAGAAGCTAAAGGCGGCAAAAAGACTTTGTTGTTAGGACCAAACTGCCCAGGCTTGATCACTCCAGAAGAGATCAAGATTGGCATCATGCCAGGTCACATTCACCGCAAAGGTCGTATCGGTGTTGTGAGCCGTTCAGGTACATTGACTTACGAAGCTGTTGCTCAGTTAACTGAAATTGGTCTAGGTCAATCTTCAGCAGTTGGTATTGGTGGTGACCCAATCAACGGTCTTAAGCATATTGATGTGATGAAAGCTTTCAATGACGATCCAGATACTGATGCAGTGATCATGATTGGTGAAATCGGTGGTCCTGATGAAGCTGAAGCAGCACGTTGGTGCAAAGCTAATATGAAGAAACCAGTCGTAGGTTTCATCGCTGGTGTTACTGCTCCTGCAGGTAAGCGTATGGGCCATGCTGGTGCTTTGATTTCTGGTGGCGCTGATACAGCTGATGCTAAGTTGGCCATCATGGAAGAGTGTGGCTTCACTGTGACACGTAATCCATCAGAAATGGGCAAATTGCTTAAAGCATTGTTGTAATATTGGTTCTACAGGTAAAGATTAACGGGAGCCTGGCTCCCGTTTTTTATTCAATAACAATAAATATCTGAGGGAAAAATGGAATTTTTTGCAACGATTGATTGGGCAGTGATTGCTCAAATCATCATGATCGATATCTTATTGGGTGGTGATAATGCAGTGGTGATTGCATTAGCTTGCCGTAATCTTCATCCTAATCAACGACGTAAAGGCATCATGTGGGGCACAGCAGGTGCAATTGTCTTGCGTATAGCCTTGGTGGCTTTTGCGGTGACCATATTGCAAATTCCGTTCTTGAAATTCACGGGCGGTATTTTGCTTTTGTGGATTGGTTATAAGCTGATGGTTCAATCAGAAGATGATGATGGTCATGAACTTGAAGCTTCCGATAAATTATGGGCCGCTGTTAAAACCATCATTGTGGCTGATATTGCCATGAGTGTTGATAATGTCATCGCAATTGCTGGTGCTGCGGGTCAGGTTGATGCAGCTCATCATCAATTTGGATATATTGTGTTTGGTTTATTGGTTTCAATTCCATTGATAGTGGGCGGAAGTCAAATTGTTCTTTATTTGATCGATCGCTTCCCATGGATTGTGACAATGGGTGCGGGCTTATTGGGTTGGATTGCCGGCGGAATGATCTTCTCTGATCCGGGTTTGATCAAGTACTTTGGTGAAGGCATTGAGAACTATGCAACGGTTGCAGGTATCGTGGCCGCCGTTGGTGTGATGATTTATGGCGAAGTGATGAAGAGGCAAAAGAAGAAAACAAACCCGGCTTAATTTCTTCTCTTTGACGCAACTCAAAATCAGACTTTTCTGACAACGATGTAGTCCTTGTTGATGGGTATCATCTGAGATGATGGTTTCCCATTAACAAAGGATTGAATGAATGAAAAATAAATACCTTATGACAACCAAGCAAGATAATTCACTGAATAAGAAAAATGGTTTCACTTTGATTGAGTTGATGGTGGTGATTGCCATCATTGGTATTTTGGCTGCAATCGCTGTGCCTAAGTATCAAGATTACATAGCTAAGACCAGAGTGACTGAAGGTTTGAGTTTGGCGGCCGGTGCGAAGCTGGCTGTGACTGAGGTTTATTCTAGTAAGGGTGCTGCAGACATGGCGATAGCAACTGAGTCGACTTTCAAAGGCACTGTTACCAACAGTATTAAAGATATCAAAATTGAAACAAATGGTTCAATTGTGATTACTTATCAAAACAGCGTTGCTCCAGACGGAGCCAATGTTTTGAGCATCATTCCGGTGAACAATGCCAGCTCTGATGCTGTTGTGGCATTGGATTTGAGTGTTAAAGGCGAGCAACCATGGGCAGGTATTTGGTCATGTAAGTCACCGGCAACAACGCTACCTGCAAAACTTTTACCAAGTGATTGTAAGTAAGAGCTTTATAAATTAGAAGTGCAATAAAAAAAGGCGAAGAAAACTTCGCCTTTTTTGTTGAGTTAAAAAATCCTTACTTCTTTGCCACCCAGGTACCTGATTTGCCACCGCTCTTCTCGAGTAGTTTGACTTCTTTGATCACCATGCCACGATCAACAGCTTTACACATATCGTAAATGGTCAGTAAGCCGATTTGAACCCCTGTTAATGCTTCAATCTCTACACCGGTTTGACCAATGTTCTCTGTGGTCACGGTGCAGTGGATGGTTGAATTAGATTCGTCGGGGGTGAATTCAACGGCGACCCTGGTCAGTGCGATGGGGTGGCACAAAGGAATCAAATCAGGACTCTTTTTAGTAGCCTGGATGGCCGCAATTCTGGCGATGCCAATCACATCTCCTTTTTTATGGCTTCCGGACATCACCATGTCGAAAGTACTTTTCTGCATTTGTATACTGCCAGTAGCAGTTGCAATACGGTGTGTGTGAGCCTTTTGGCCAACATCTACCATGTGGGCTTGGCCAGTTTCGTCAAAATGAGTCAGTTTGTTCATGCGGTATTTGTACCATAATTAGGGATATGAATCGTAAAAAGAATAAAGTCGCGCAAAAATTAATGGCGGGATCGCTTGCCTTGATTTTTTATCCAAGTTGCTTATTGGCTCAGGTCGATAACAACCGGCTTGCGCAAGACAATATTGATCGGACCATGCAGTCACCGAGAGCTGGTTCTGAATTTGCGCCTCCCAGCAAGAGAATGCAGCAACCTCAATTGGTTTTACCTGATTTAGGCGATTCATCAAGCGCAACCTTATCCCCCATTGATGAAAGACTGTTGGGTGAGCGTATCATGCGCGATATTCGCAGAGATCCAGATTATGCAAAAGATGCGGTTTTTCATGACTATCTAAATACGATTGGTCAGCATTTGATCGATACAGCTAGAAGGCAAGGTATCGCTGGTCTAGAGGGTCGCGGAAGCTTTGCGATTAGTTTTGAATTATTCGGTGTGCGCGATAAAAGCATCAACGCCTTTGCGTTGCCAGGAGGCTTTATTGGTGTGCACACAGGCTTGATTGTTTCTGCTGAAACAGAATCTGAACTAGCTTCCGTGCTTGGTCATGAAATTGGCCACGTCACTCAAAAACACATTGCTCGCATGTTCAGCCAGCAAGGCACTAACTCAATGATTGCTTTGGCATCGATTGTTTTAGCTGCAGTTGCTGCTAGTCGTAATCCAAATGCTGCTCAAGGTCTTGCGGTCGGTGGTCAGGCTTTGGCCATACAAAACCAATTGGCATACTCTAGGGATGCAGAACGAGAGGCTGATCGGGTTGGCTTTCAGATTCTTCAGGCGGGCGGATTTGATGTGCAAGGCATGCCTGATTTTTTCCAGAGAATGCAAAGAGCAAATAGCATCATGGAAAGTGGCGTTCCTGGTTATGTGAGAACTCACCCACTGACAACTGATCGAATTGCAGATATGCAAGATCGAGTCCGAGGTTTGAGTAAACCAAAGGTCAACTCATCAGTTGAGTTTTACTTGTTGAAAGCCCGTGCACGCTTGTTACAAACCACTAGTTCAAGTAATTACCCAGAACTAAAACAATTTTATGAAAGCCTTGCCAGAAAACCCGAACCTATCAAGCAATTAGAAGGTAATTACGGCCTGGCTTTGTTAAATTTAAAACAGCAAAAAATAAGCGAGGCAGAGTCTTATTTGCAAAAGAGCAGGGTGTTGATGCAGACAGTCTCTGCGCAAGGATCCCCAGTACAGCGCTCCAGCCTATCTTTGGAGACGACTGCGATTGATATTTTGTATGCCAAAGGGCAGCACGCAGAGGGGCTCAAACAACTCGCTCAAATTAAAGCCACTCACCCCCAATCAAGATCTTTGAATGTTTTGACTGTGGAGGGCCAATTAAAAACGCGCCAGTACGATCAAGCGATCAATTGGTTAAAAACTCAAACAAGGTCACAGCCTGAAAATTCACTATGGTGGGATCTGTTGGCCAGAGCCTATGCTCAATCAGGTAAAAAAGCTCTACAGCATTCCGCCTTGGCAGAAAAGTATGTTGCTGATGGTGCATGGGTGGCTGCGATTGAGCAGATGCGCTTAGCTAAGCTTGCAGGAGATGCTGATTTTTATCAGTCTTCAGAAATTGATGCTCGTGCCAGACAAATTCAGGATTTATACCGTCAAGAACTGATTCAACAAAAACAAAAATAGTTCTTAAAGTGTTTTATCAGTGAAAGCCGTGAATGGTGCTTGGTAACTGAATGTGTTCTTCTTGTGCCGGGCTTGTGTGTATATGAGCGATTCTCCAGCCCATCGGGCCTTGAACCAATATATAAGTGAAGTTCAAGAAAAACTCCGGTTCAATTTGCTCAGCCTCTAAGCGAACAGCTTCGGTTGAGTCAAAAAAAGATATTCCAATGCCTGTATGACCAATCACTTGAATTGGGTCAAGCCACAGAAAATGATCTTCAAGTATTTTCTTGAGACCCTCGCGCAGTTCAGCATGACCACTCAAGCGTTTACCACCCGGCAATATGCAGGTGATTGAATCCTCATCCATCCAAAGATCAATGGATCCATCCAAATCATTGCGATGCAATGATTCACGCCAAGCTTCGATGACTTCTTCTGGCATTTGAAACAATCTGGCTTGACTTGGCATGGTATTTTTAGTGAGTTAGTTGATTGACAGAGTTTAGGACGTCTTTCACTTCTATGTCCACTAAACATTTCAAATGACCAAGAGGGCAAGTCCTCTTGAAGCAGGGACTACATTCAAGATGTAGCCAATGTATCGACGCGAGTTTAGATAGTGGTGGCGTATGCCTTGGATCGCTAGAGCCAAAAATGGCCACCTGAGGGCGTCTGAATGCTGCAGCGATATGCATCAAACCAGAATCATTGCTGATCACAGCTGTGGCCTTGCTGATAGTTGCCATGGCATCTTCAAGACTGGTTTGACCGCACCAATTGATCACTTTATCTGGATGAGCACTCATTGAAGCGATATCACTGCCAATGGCAAACTCTTTCTTACTTCCCAAGATAACTACCAAAGAATTTTCTTTTGTTTCGATGATATTTTTAGCTAGTTGTCCAAAATGTTCGATTGGCCATTGTTTGGCAGGACCATATTCAGCACCAGGACATAAAACATAAAGATCTTGATGCGCCTGAATTTTTTGAAGCCTTTGTTGGCTATCAGTGATCATTGCATCAGGCAGTGATAGATGTGGCTCAGGTACTTCTGACGACGTGCTGCCTGACAGAGCAAAATAGTGACTCGACATCGGTGGGCGATGTGATCGTGATGGATTTTTATGAGCTTGATTGATCAAGCCCCAACGCATTTCACCTTGATAGCCTATTCTGTTAGGAATCTTGGCAAGCCACGGAATCAATGCTGATTTAAAGCTATTGGGTAAAACATAAGCATGTGTATATGCAGTCAAAGCCAATTGTTTGGCCAGAGCTTTACGCTCTTTCCACTGTAGTGAGCCGTGCTGAAAATCAGCGGTGATGATTTGATCAACAGCTGGGATTGCTTTCATGATGCTAGCCACCCATGGAGTGGCTAAAACATCAATCTGACTGTTGGGATTATTTTTTTTAAGTTGAGATATCAGAGGCTCAGTCATCACTGCATCACCAATCCAATTGGGTGCAATGATGAGTATCTTCACCATCTTAGTGACCGTGTGGCTTTGTGCCAGGGAGAAGTTCATATTCAGTGCCGCAGTAAGGGCACTTGGCATGACCTGTTGTTAGCACATCGAGGAAGACACGAGGGTGCATGCTCCAAGCAGGAGAGTTATTGTTTGGGCAGTGAAGAGGTAAATCTTTTGTGCCATTCACTTTGATAACGCTTTGCTGACTCATGAAGACCTCGGTTTTCTTAAACCACCGTTAGCCAGTGACGATATTTATCGCTCTTGCCGGCTACTGCATCAAAGAATATTTGCTGAATTTTTGTTGTGATTGGACCGCGTGTGCCATCACCGATGATGCGATCATCAAGTTCACGAATAGGCGTTACTTCAGCAGCTGTGCCAGTGAAGAAAGCTTCATCACAGCAGTACATCTCATCACGTGTGATGCGCTTTTCTTTAACTTCAATACCAAGATCTTTAGCAATGGTAAAGATAGCATCACGAGTAATGCCATCTAAACAAGAGGCTAAGTCAGGGGTGTAAATAATGCCATTTCTAACAATGAACACGTTCTCGCCTGAACCCTCTGATACATAACCGTCGGTGTCTAGCAGGAGAGCCTCATCGTAACCTTGCGCAGTCACTTCTTGATTGGCAAGGATTGAATTGATGTAGTAACCAGATGCTTTGGCTCTCACCAAAGAAACGTTCACATGATGTCTTGTGAATGAAGAAGTTTTAACGCGAATACCTTTGTTTAAACCATCTTCACCTAAGTAAGCACCCCACTCCCATGCAGCAACTGCAGCATGAATTGAATTACTTCTTGCAGAAATACCTAGTTTTTCAGAGCCGATCCAAACAATCGGACGAATGTAGCAAGATGCCAATTTATTTTCTTTAACAACATCAATGATTGCTTTGGAAATCTGCTCTTCGGTGTAGTTCATCTTCATTTGGAAGATTTTTGCTGAATTGAATAAGCGACGTGTGTGCTCTTTCAAACGGAAGATTGCTGGACCAGCATCAGTCTTGTAGGCTCTGACGCCTTCAAAAACACCCATGCCATAGTGAAGTGTGTGAGTTAACACATGGATGTTTGCGTCTCTCCAAGGGACCATCTTGCCGTCCATCCAAATAAAGCCATCACGATTTGCCATTGACATGGTTTGTTTCCTAAATTCTGAGAAAAATGGGTTGAAGCGCCATTGTAAAACAGCCACAGGTAGATGGCTATGTCCTTTAAATCAGGGCTACTTATAATCTTTGCTTCATCAGAGGAAAAATTATGTTGGCTTGGTCTGCTGAGCAAAAGAAAACCATGCGGGATGGCAGTAAAACCATGTCAAAAGCTGGTTTTGCGATCTTTACTTGGGCCTTGGTCACTGGCATGGCCATGGCTGAATCAAGTCTGACGACCTGGCAAGCCATTGGAA
>CALKUJ010000139.1 GCA_937996825.1 uncultured Polynucleobacter sp.
ATGCTGGTTGCAATGGCACCAATATCACTTTGCTGCATGATGAGAGACTCATGACCCATCAATCCAAAACTTGGCGTGTAGGCATTTCTCAAGTCGGCGCCCTGCATTAACTTGCCTTTGTTGAAACGACCTTCTGGATCAACTCTCAACTTATAAGATCTGAAATCTTTGATTTCAGATTCTGTTAAATACTCAAGCTTGGTAATACCAATACCGTGCTCACCTGAGATAACACCATTCAAAGATCTCGCCAACTTCATGATGCGATCAACTGATTGATGAGCATCTTGAAGCATGTCGTAATTGTCAGAGTTCACAGGAATATTCGTGTGGACATTGCCGTCACCAGCATGCATGTGCAAAGCCACAAATACACGACTACGTAGAACCTTTTTATGAATCGCTTCACACTCTTTCAAAATAGGCTCAAACGGAACACCGCTGAAGATATTTCTTAACTCAGATCTAACCTGAAGCTTCCATGAGGCACGCAAACTTCTGTCTTGCAAAGCTGAGAAGTATTGGTCCATATTCTGTGACCAGTTCAACCATTCTTTTCTGACTGAAGCGATGATTTGTAAAGCTTGAGAAACACGGCCTTCGAGTAAATCAGACTCAGGCACATCACCATCCTCTGATTTGCCCAGAGGTAAATTACCTTGTTGCAGAAAAGCTTCAAGCTCATTCAAAAGCTGAAGCTTGTTCTTCAATGAAAGCTCAATGTTGATGCGCTCAATACCATCGGTGTACTCACCCATGCGATCTAGCGGAATCACTACGTCTTCATTGACCTTGAATGCGTTTGTGTGACGTGCAATCGCAGCAGTTCTGGCGCGATCCAACCAAAACTTCTTGCGCGCTTCCGCACTCACTGCAACAAAACCTTCACCAACTCTTGTGTTGGCCATGCGAATCACTTCACTGGCAGCCATCGCAACAGCATTCTCATCATCACCAACGATATCGCCAATCAAAACCATTTTCGGCAATACATTGCGCTTTGATTTTGTAGCGTAGCCAACTGCCTTTAGATAACGTTCATCTAAATGCTCGAGACCCGCCAAGATAGCGCCACCTTGCTTGGTTTGTTGATCTAAATAGGCTTTGATTTCAACGATGCTTGGAATTGCATCGCGCGCTTGACCAAAGAACTCCAAACAGACTGTGCGAATTTGCTTAGGCATGCGATGCAAGACCCATCTTGCACTCGTGATCAAGCCATCACAACCTTCTTTTTGAATACCCGGCAAACCTGATAAAAATTTATCAGTCACGTCTTTGCCAAGACCCTCCTTACGGAAGGTCTTACCTTCAATTTTTAATTCTTCAGTCTTGATTACTTTTTGACCAGGTGCAAAAGAACCATCTGACCAAACTAATTTAAAAGTAGCAAAAGCAACATCATGAATCTTGCCCATGTTGTGGCCAATGCGCTCGATATCTAGCCAGTTGCCATCAGGATCAACCATTCTCCATGACGCTAAGTTATCAAGAGCAGTTCCCCACAAAACAGCTTTTTTACCGCCAGCATTCATGGCGATATTGCCGCCAATACAGCTAGCTTCTGCAGAAGTAGGGTCTACAGCAAAAACATTACCTGATTTATCTGCTGCGTCAGAGACTCGCTTGGTAACAACACCCGCACCAGAATAAATGGTGGCAACCTCTTCACTCAAGCCAGGTAAACGCATCATCTCTACAGGGCCAAGTGTTTCAAGTTTTTCTGTATTGATAACCGCAGACATTGGAGACAAAGGAATTGCTCCACCTGTATACCCTGTACCACCTCCGCGAGGAATGATGGTCAAGCCGAGCTCAATACAGCCTTTGACTAAATTTGGAATTTCTTCTTCAGTATCAGGCGTCAAAACAACGAATGGGTATTCAACACGCCAATCAGTTGCATCAGTCACGTGAGAAACACGCGCCAAACCATCATAGGCAATATTGTCAGCGGCAGTGAACTTACCTAAAACCTTGCGCACACGTTTACGCAAAAGCGCAACACGATCAAATTCTGCATTGAATTGCTCAACAGCGAGCTTCGCACTATCCACCAACTTACCAACCTTGTCGGCCAAATCAGTGGTCATTCTTTTTTGAACTTCTCTTAAACGATGATGCAATGCCTCGATCAATTGCTTGCGACGGCCAGGGTTGTCTAAAAGATCATCTTGAAGGTAAGGGTTGCGTTGAACGACCCAAATATCACCCAACACTTCGTAAAGCATTCTGGCTGAACGGCCAGTTTTTCTTCCAGACCTTAATTCATCAAGAATTTGCCAAGCTTCTTCACCCAATAAACGGATAACGATCTCTCTATCTGAGAATGATGTGTAGTTATAAGGTATCTCACGCAAACGAGGAGCATTTTGAGGATGCTCTGTCATGCTATGGAGTGGCAAAGGTGCGTTCATATCATCACTTTTAACTAAAAAGCCATTTTAAAGGACTATCGAGATCTTCGCCTTATTCTTCCTTAATGCCCGTTTGTGACCCTAGATAGTGCAAGGTCATCAAATCAACCCGAGCCAGCGCCCGATAGACGTCCAAAAATCTGCTGGAATCAGCAATAAAGCGTAAGTCATCGTGACATAACGTAAAAACTTCCCAATGGCCATGTAAATCATGCATGAAAGCCATGGCAATCTGAGCCAGCCGGCGACCGCACATAAAGGATCCCCAACAATCGGTAGCCAAGATAGCAATAAAGCCGGGGGGCCCAATTTCTCGAACCACCCCAATAATTTATGATCCCGCGGGCCTAATAGCTTCTCGTGGGCTTTATTGGCACCATAGCCCAGTAACCAATTGAGCATACCGCCCAGGGTGTTACCTGCCGTTGCCACAAAAACCGCTGGCCAAAACATTTCTTGGTTTAGCTTGATGTAGCCAAACAAGACCGGCTCTGACCCAAGCGGCAAAAGGGTTGCCGACACAAATGAAATCGAGAAAACAGCCGGCAAACCTACTGTGGGCAGAGAAAGCCAAACCAAAAAATTATGTAAATTGCTATCCATGTTTGATCATTTTAGGCTGATGCCGTGATACGCTCACAAGATGCCTAAAGATTATTTACGAAAAATATTGACCGCCAAGGTCTATGACGTTGCCCGAGAAACAGAGCTTGAACTGGCTTCACACCTTTCTGCGCGCATTAAAAACAAAGTTTTACTTAAAAGAGAAGATAACCAGCCGGTTTTTTCTTTTAAGTTAAGAGGAGCCTATAACAAAATGGCTCATCTGAGCCCCGCGGACCTTAAACGTGGCGTAATTGCAGCCTCAGCAGGCAATCATGCCCAAGGCGTGGCCTTGGCTGCAGCAAAATTAGACTGCAAAGCCATCATCGTGATGCCAACCACCACACCACAAGTAAAGATTGATGCGGTCAATGCTCGCGGCGGCAGCTCCGTCAAGATTGTTTTACATGGCGAGTCTTATAGCGATGCTTATCAACACGCCCTGTCCCTTGAAAAGAAACACCAACTCACCTTTGTTCATCCGTTTGATGATCCAGATGTCATTGCAGGCCAAGGAACAATCGCGATGGAAATTCTGCAACAACATCAAGAGCCGATTGATGCAATCTTCTTAGCCATTGGTGGAGGCGGATTAATTGCTGGTGTTGGCGCTTACATCAAAGCCATTCGCCCTGAAATCAAGGTCATAGGTGTTCAAACGGTTGACTCTGATGCGATGAAAAAATCTTTGGAAGCAGGTCGCAGAGTTGAGCTAAAAGAAGTTGGCCTTTTTTCAGACGGCACGGCTGTCAAATTAGTTGGTAAAGAAACTTTTAGACTTTGCCAGCAAGTGGTTGATGAAATCATCACGGTTGATACGGATGCCATTTGTGCAGCCATCAATGATGTCTTCACCGACACACGCAGCATCCTAGAACCTGCCGGAGCACTTGCTTTGGCTGGTCTGAAGGCGTACGTCGAGCGTGAAAAGTGCAAGAACCAAACTTTGGTAGCAGTTGCCTGCGGCGCCAATATCAATTTCAATCGACTCAGATTCGTTGCTGAACGAGCTGAGGTTGGTGAAGCCAAAGAAGCTGTTTTTGCGGTGACAATCCCAGAGCAAAGAGGTTCATTCAAACGCTTCTGCGAACTTTTGGGTGATCGCAATGTCACAGAATTTAACTATCGTATTGCTGATGCTAATCAAGCGCATATTTTCGTTGGCATTGCCACGCAAAAAGCTTCTGATAGCGCCATCATTGCAAAATCATTCACCAAATCTGGTTTCAACACCATCGATTTGACGCAAGATGAATTGGCCAAATCACATTTGCGCCACATGGTTGGTGGACGTTCACAATTGGCTAAAAACGAACTGCTTTATCGTTTTGAGTTTCCAGAAAAACCTGGTGCCTTGATGAAGTTTTTAACCAGCATGGCACCAAACTGGAATATCAGCCTTTTCCACTATCGCAATCATGGCGCAGATTACGGCCGTATTTTGATTGGTATGCAAGTGCCAGCGAGCGATAAAAAAGAATTGAAGAAATTTTTAGCAGGTCTTGGCTACCCACATTGGGATGAAAGCGATAACCCTGCGTACAAACTTTTCTTGGCATAAGCATGGCGTTTTCATTAGAAGGCAAATTAGTTGTCGCAATTTCTTCACGGGCTCTATTTGATTTTGAAGAAGAGAATCAAATTTTTGAAGCCAGCGATGACAGTGCCTACATGCAACTTCAATTAAACAGAATTGATCTACCCGCTAAACCGGGCGTTGCATACCCATTGGTCAAGAAGTTGTTAACCTTTAATGAGGGTGGCCAACAAAACGTTGAAGTGGTGATTCTCTCTAGAAACGATCCGGTCAGCGGATTGCGGGTTTTTCGCTCAGCTAAAAATGCCGGCCTAGCGATTGAGCGCGGGGTCTTTACAAGAGGTCGTGCGCCTTATCACTATTTAAAATCTTTGCAGGCCAATCTTTTCTTATCAGCCAATGCCGATGATGTGCGTGCCACACTGGATGCAGGCTTTCCTGCAGCCATGGTGTTTCCTCAAAGCAAGCAATTAGCTGAATCTAATCCAGACGAAATACGCATTGCTTTTGACGGAGATGCTGTTTTGTTTTCAGATGAAGCAGAAAGAATTTTTCAAGCCAAGGGGCTTGATGCATTTGTTGCTCATGAAAGTCATAAAGTAGAAACACCCTTACCACCAGGTCCGTTCAAACCTCTACTGGAGGCTTTGCATCGACTTCAAGTTTCTGCAAAAAAATCTGGTCAACAAATGAAGATCAGAACTGCTTTGGTCACAGCCCGATCAGCTCCTGCCCATGAGCGCGCCATCAGAACTTTGATGGCATGGGGCGTCACAGTGGATGAGGCAATGTTTCTTGGCGGTCTAGCTAAAAAAGATTTTTTAAAAGAATTTCAACCCGACTTTTTCTTTGATGATCAATTGGGGCATTGCGAACTTGCATCAGACGTTGCACCAACAGGTCAGGTTCTCTCTGGCATCGCCAATCAAATCAAATAATCACATGAGCACTCTAGATCAAGCGCCGCTGGGCAAAAACTCTGATAACCCAAATCAATATAGTCCTGAGCTTTTGTTTCCAATCGCACGCATTGAAAACAGACTAAAGATTGGGATTAAGAATACTGAACCGCCATTTTTTGGCATTGATATTTGGAATGCCTATGAGCTCAGTTGGTTGAATGCCAAAGGAAAACCTCAGTTGGCCATTGCCACCTTTTTGGTTCCAGCCAATTCACCAAATATCATTGAATCGAAATCGTGGAAGCTGTATCTCAACAGTTTGAACAATCATAGCTTCCAATCGACGGAAGAATTGATTCAAACGCTCAAGAGTGATTTATCAAAAGCTGCTGGCGCAAGCGTTTCTGTGCAACTAGATTCACCGGAACAGCAATGCAAAAAAGGCATGAAAGAGATGACAGGGAAGTTACTGGATCGACTTGATTTAGAAATTGATCCTAAGCAGTTACCAGATGCCACATTGCTGACATCAGATATGAGCCTAGGCATTGTTGAAGAATCATTGGTTAGCCACCTGCTACGCTCTAACTGCCCAGTGACAGCACAACCTGATTGGGCAAGCATCCAGATCAACTACGTTGGACCAAGCATTGATGAAGAAGGTTTACTGCGCTACTTGATATCTTTCAGAGAGCATCATGAGTTTCATGAGCACTGCGTTGAAAAAATCTTCATGGACATCAAAGAAAAATGCCGCCCAAGCAAGCTATCGGTTTATGCCCGATACACACGCAGAGGCGGCATTGATATCAACCCATTCAGGGCTGATTACAACGCTGAGTGGCCGGACAATGTCCGCCACTCACGTCAATAATTAAAACGGAATATCGTCATCGATATCACTGATGCTTGGACTACTCATCGGAGCCGATGATTTTGGCGCTGATGAAGATGAGCCTTGGCTTGACATGCCACCATCAGATGACCCAGGAGCCTTGCCACCTAACATTTGCATTGTTTCAGCAACGATTTCTGTAGAGTATTTCTCTTGACCGCTTTGGTCAGTCCATTTGCGCGTTCTTAAACGGCCTTCTACATAAACCTGTGAACCTTTTTTGAGGTATTTTTCTGCTACCTCAGCAACCTTGCCAAAAAATGCAACGCGATGCCATTCAGTGTTCTCACGCATCTCACCAGATTGTTTGTCGCGGTAACGGTCAGTGGTAGCAATTGAAATATTTGTCACTGCGTCACCACTTGGTAGGCGACGAGTTTCTGGATCACGGCCAACATTACCCACAATGATTACTTTATTAACTGATGCCATTTTTGTCTCCCGAAGAAAAGTTTGTTGTACCGAAATTGATCGAATTAAGTTTGTTGATTAGCCCTAATGGGCAACTCTCTCATCGATGAAGCGATTATAAGCCAGGCAAAAATCAGTGCTGCACAAGCATAAAAAACACTTGCTTCACCACCCCATTGTAATAACCAACCGCCGCCCAATCCCCCAATGAACAAGCCAATTGATTGAGTGGTGTTATAGATGCCCAAGGCAGTTCCTTTTGCGTTACTGGCCCAACGAGAAACCAAGGATGGTTGCATCGCTTCCAAAATATTGAAGCCGATGAAATAAATCAGCACTGCGGTTGCAAGCGCTGGCAGGGTGTCAAAGCTAGCAATGATCAACTGCGCAATCATCATCGAAACGATGCCAAAGATGAAGGCTGGTTTCATGCGTTTTCTTCTCTCGCTCATCATGATGATGGGTGCCATGCAAGCAAAAGAAATCAATACAGCAGGTAAATACAAGTGCCAATGAGACACCAAAGGTAAGTCGGCTTTCACCAATAGTCTTGGTAAGGTCAAAAACAATGCGATTTGAGCTGCATGCAATGCAAAGACGCCAAAGTTCAATCTCAATAAATCAGCATTGAAGAAAACATCGGAAAACTTAGCAGTAAACGGTGTATTTGATTTTTCTTGTTGTGGCACAACAAACAAAGCCAACAAAATCGCGCCAATACCTAAAATAGCCATGAGATAAAACATACCATCCAAACCGATAGATTCATGGAGCGGTGATGCTAAAACCAAAGATATGGCGAATGTCAGAGCGATACTGCCTCCAACCATGGCCATCGCTCTTGTGCGGGTTTCTTCTTTGGTTAAGTCAGCTAACCATGCTGTAACAGCTGCTGAAACAGCGCCAGCTCCCTGGATCGCTCTGCCCACGATGATCCATATCAAGTCATCTTGGCTACCGGCAATGATTGCGCCCAAAACAAATAATAGAAGTCCAGCCACAACGACTGGTCTTCGACCGTACTTATCAGACAACATTCCCAACGGTATATGTAGGCATGCCTGAACCAGTCCATAAACCCCCAAAGCTAATCCGACTAAAAGGGCTTGATCTCCGCCTGGCAAGCCTTTGGCGTGCATGCTAAAGACTGGCAAGATCAAAAAAAGCCCCAACATGCGAAGAGCAAAAATGCCGGCCAAAGCCAAAGATGCGCGAAGTTCTGTTTTTTCCATAAAGAAGAGCTATATTAACTGGTTACGCAGAGAAAAATCATGGATACGATAAAAATTAGGGGTGC
>CALKUJ010000140.1 GCA_937996825.1 uncultured Polynucleobacter sp.
ATTCGTGCATTGACCGATCGACAAGTGGCCGAATTGGTACTGGCAGATGAAATCGACGTACTGATTGACCTGCATGGCCTCAGCTCTGGCGCCCGCCCCGGCATATTTGCATTGCACCCTGCCCCCAAACAAGGCACCTACCTCGGCTTTATTGGCACCACAGGCATGCCGTGGTTTGACTTTGTCATCGCAGATCGCTATGCACTGCCTGAAGAATTGACACCGTACTTCACAGAGAAGCCTCTGTATGTGGAAGGCAGCTTTATTCCCCTGACCCGTGATAACACGCCCGTGCGTGAAGCCACCCGCGCTGAATTTGGATTGCCAGAAGATGCGTTTGTGATGGCCGCGTTTGGCAATGTTTACAAAATCACGCCAGAGATGTTTGCCACGTGGATGGAAATATTGAAAGAAATTCCACGGGCTGTGCTTTGGTTGGTTGATGACAACCCGACGACCACCGCCAATATTCGAAAACAAGCCATGTTGGCCCATGCTGATGTGTCAAGAATTCTGTTCACTGGCAGAAGTGCGCATGTGGAATACAAAGCCAAATTAAAGCTGGCAGATGTGTTCTTGGACAACTTTCCATACAACTGCGGGTCCACTACAAACGACGCCATCAATGCTGGATTGCCGCTAGTCACCCGCAGCGGAAAAACGCTGGTATCTCGAATGGGCAAATCTGTCTTAAGCAACATTGGAGCTTCAGAATTGATTGCCGAAACAAACGATCAATACATCCAAACTTGTATCTTGCTAAGCAAGGATCCAAAGTTTTGCGAAATGATTCGTAAAAAACTAACAATCAACAAAGTCACATCGAGAAATGGGATGCAAATTCCTCTTGCGAGCATATGTTCCAAATGAAAACCTGCATCTACCAAATTTGCTACTCTCCCGAAACCTTGGCAAATGTGCCACAAGGCTTTCTGACTTTAGATAACTCAGCTAATGAACGCCCCGACTGGCGAGAGTACTGGGCAATTCGTAACTACTTGCTTAACAACTACTTATCGGAAGATACGTTGTATGGTTTTTTTTCGCCAAAGTTCAGCAGTAAAACATCACTGGATCATGCGAAGGTTCAGACCTTCTTAGCAGAAAACTACTCAGGTCAAGACGTTGTCAGCTTCAGTCCCTTTTGGGATCTGATGAGCATCTTCAAAAACGTGTTCGAGCAAGGTGATTTTTTTCATCCCGGATTGAGCGACACATGTCAAAACTTCGCAAACCTTCACGTGGCAGGCATTGAACTAAAAGACGCCATCACACATAGTGAAAACACCATATTTTGCAATTACTTTCTAGCCAAAAAAACTTTCTGGAAAGAGTGGCTAATACTAGGCGAGTTGTTATTCGAAGCTTCTGAATACCAGAAGACCGAGCTTGCAGAAAAACTCAATGCCTCCACCAGTTATGGTGAACAACGTGTTCCTATGAAGGTGTTTGTACAAGAACGTCTTGCCACCATTTGCCTTTTGGCCAACAAGAACATCAAATGCCTGAATTACAGCCCGTTCGCGATTGGGGCGTCCACCACACCGTTCAATAATTTTTATCACGAAGCCGTGATCAGTGATGCGCTCAAGCGGGCCTTTACGCAAACCAGCAATCACAGTTATCTAAATGAGTTTTCAACGCTGCGTGAGCGCATCATCAATAAGCTCAGCCAGCCCATCGAGGCCGATCTATGAGACTTGGCATTTGTACCATTCAAAGAAACCGTGGGAAATGGTTAAAAGAATGGGTCGCATTCCACCATGTGGTTGGAATCACCCACTTCTATATCTACTTGCATAAATGCACAGACAACTCCAAAGCCATCGTCGCCGATTTACAAAAGAGCTTTAATATTCAATGCTTTGAAGTGAGCGAAGACACTGAACGCCCTCAATTAGTGGCGTATGAACATGCGTATCAAGCATTTGGACATGAAGTCGATTGGATGGCATTCATCGACGGAGACGAATTTTTATACCCCTCCACCGGCAATACATTGACTGACGTTCTCCAAGAATTTCATTATCAAAAAATTTCTGCATTAGGGGTGTACTGGCAATGCTTTGGTAGCAGTGGGCACATTACTGACCCTGATGGATTGGTCATTGAAGACTACACACACCGCGCAAGCCTAGATTTCCTTCCCAATCGGCACATCAAGAGCCTTGTTAAGGGGGGCCAAGGGTCGCATTGAGATCGGAAGAGCACACGTC
>CALKUJ010000141.1 GCA_937996825.1 uncultured Polynucleobacter sp.
GATTGAACCGCGTCAAAGTATTACCGCCTTGAAGAATGTCACCATGAACGAGCCGTTCTTTCAGGGGCACTTCCCAGATTTTCCAGTCATGCCGGGCGTTTTAATTATTGAGGCGCTGGCACAAACTGCTGCGCTCCTCACCTTTTCTGAAGTGCGTGAAGAAAATGCCATTTACTATTTCGCTGGTATTGATGGTGCCGCTTTAAGAAGCCGGTATTGCCTGGTGATCAATTAATCATGACAGCCAAGTTGGAGCGCGAGCGTGCCGGCATCTATAAGTTTCAAGTGCAAGCTACGGTTGATGGTGAGCTTGCTGCTGAAGCAAATATCACTTGTGCTGTTCGTACGAAAGGTGCGTAATGACTCGGATTCATGCATCTGCTGAAGTTGATAGCAAAGCTGAGATCGCTAGCGACGTAGAGATTGGCCCATATTCTGTCATTGGACCCAATGTCAAAATTGGTGCTGGTAGCAAGATTGGCTCACATACTGTGATCGAAGGCTACACCACAATCGGTAAAGAAAATAACTTTGCTCACTTTGCTGCAATCGGGGGAGCCCCTCAAGATATGAAATACCGTGGAGAGCCTACTCAATTAATTATTGGCGATCGCAATACGATTCGCGAGTTCACGACTATTCATACTGGTACATCTCAGGATGAAGGTATTACTCGCATTGGTAACGATAACTGGATCATGGCTTATGTGCATATTGCTCATGATTGCGTGGTTGGTAACAACACGATCTTTTCAAATAACGCACAAATAGCTGGTCACGTGCATGTTGGCGATTGGGCCATTTTGGGTGGCATGTGTGGTGTGCATCAGTTTGTTAGGATTGGTGAACATTCGATGATTGGTGGCGCATCTAAACTGGTCCAAGACCTTCCACCTTATGTGATTGCATCTGGTGCCGTTGCTGAGCCTCATGGTTTGAATGCTGAAGGTTTGAAGCGCCGTGGTTTTAGCCCTGAGTCCATCACTGCTTTAAGACAAGCTTATAAATTGCTATACAAGCAGAATCTAAGTTTTGAAGAGGCTAAAAAAGCCATTGCAGACTTGGCCGCAGAAAAACAATCAACAGAAGCTGATGCTGCAGAGAAGCTAAAAATATTCCATGACTTTATCGCCGCTTCACAGCGCGGCATTGCCCGCTAATCATTTGACAGAAAACGCATATCTCGCATGTGTGGCTGGAGAGCCATCTGGAGATATGCTTGCTGCAAGTGTTCTGCAAGCTATTCAGGAGTCTTCAAATTTAGCAGGGCTTAAAACTCGTGGCATTGGTGGCCCAAAGATGATGGCCACTGGTTTTGAAGCGCTATGGCCAATGGAAACTCTTGCTGTGCGAGGTTATGTCGAAGCCATCAAGCAATTGCCAGCGATTCTTTCAGTCAGAAATGCTTTGATCAAAGAGTTAATGCTTCATCCACCCAAAGCCTTTTTAGGCATTGATGCGCCTGACTTTAATTTAGGCGTTGAAAAGAAACTCAAGGCAGCCGGTATTCCAACCATTCATTTCATCAGTCCGTCCATTTGGGCGTGGCGTGGTGGACGAATCAAAGGCATCAAAGAGTCCGTCGATCATATGCTGTGCATCTTCCCATTTGAAACTGCCATTTATGAAAAGGCTGGTATCAAAGCGACTTACGTTGGTCATCCTCTGGCTTCTAGTATTCCGATGGTGCCTGATTCTGTGGGTGCGAGAAAAAAGTTAAATGTTCAAAGTGGCAATGCTTTGGTGGCGGTTTTGCCAGGCAGTCGTCAATCTGAAATCAATTTAATTGCCCCAGGATTTTTTGATGCTATTGAAGAGATGTTTATTCAATACAAGCATGGGATTGAATTCGTTGTACCGGTAGCAACCCCAGCATTAAGGCCTGCTATTCAAGCCATGGCTGATAAGCTTTTACAGCGTCAACCTGATATCACTCTACATTTATTAGATGGCCAAGCCAGTTTGGCATTAGAAGCGGCTGATGTGGTTTTAATTGCCAGTGGAACTGCCACGCTGGAAGCGGCTTTATGGAAAAAACCCATGGTGATTTCTTATAAGGTTCCAGCTATCACTGCATGGATCATGAAACGCCAAGCTTATTTACCTTATGTTGGTTTACCGAATATCTTGGCACAAGAATTCATTGTTCCAGAGTTATTGCAAGAAGCAGCCACACCGCAGGCGTTAGCGAAAGCAACCCTTACTTGGCTCGATAAACCGCAGGAAGTGGCACGTTTAAAAGAACGTTTTAATCAAATGCATCAATCCTTATTAATGCCGACAGGGAAGTTGGTAGCCAAAGTAATCGCGGAAGTCATCAATGACTGATTGGAATTCTCACAACCCACTTTATGAGTGGACATGTGGTGTTGATGAAGCAGGTCGCGGACCTTTGGCAGGTTCGGTGGTTGCGGCGGCAGTTGTGCTTGATCCAGAGAAACCAATCACGGGCCTAAAAGATTCTAAAAAACTCACGGCCAAAGTTCGTGATGAGTTGTATGACATCATCATCAGAGATTCAAAAGCCTGGTGCATCGCTGAAGCCAGTGCAGTGGAAATTGACTCAATCAATATTTTACAAGCCACGATGCTTGCCATGAAGCGCGCCATTGAAGGCTTAGAGAAAACATTAGGGCGATTACCTGATCGGGCATTGATTGATGGTAATCGTTGCCCAAAGGTGAATATTTCAATGGAGGCAATTGTTAAAGGTGATAGCAAGGTCGCAGCCATTTCAGCTGCATCTATCTTGGCAAAGGTCACCAGAGATCGAGACATGCAAGCTTTGCATGAGGCTTATCCGATGTATGGTTTTAACCAACATATGGGTTACCCAACCCCCATCCATCTTGAATCTTTAAAACTTCATGGGCCATGTCCTGAGCATCGCAAAACCTTTGCACCAGTCAGGTTGGTCATTGAAACCAAATCCAACTTAGGGGAAACTAGGCTCCTATGAAAGATCCAAAACATTTAAGTTCGGCCGATAACCCCTTGATCAAGAGATTGAAGGTTTTGCTTGAGGGTGGCGCTAAAGCCAACAAGACCAGGCAGGAACTTGGGCTTGCTGTTTTAGAGGGCGTTCATTTGGCCCAAGCATGGCTGGCCTCTGAAGATTTAGTGGAATTGTTCACTACTGAAGCAGGTCTCACTCAGCCTGAAATTGCAGATGCACTCCGTGCTTCGTTGCGTTTGAGTGATCACATCAAGGTTCCGCTGTCCTTCAACATCCTTGGCACTCGTCGGTATGGTAACACCGTATCTGTTGGCCACCAGATGG
>CALKUJ010000142.1 GCA_937996825.1 uncultured Polynucleobacter sp.
GCAAAGCCCACGAATGCGGGCATGATCGCGCCGAACACCATGATCAAGCCATGCATGGTAGTGAGTTGGTTAAACAACTCAGGGTTCACCACTTGTAAACCAGGCTGGAAGAGTTCAGCGCGGATCAGCAAAGCCAATACGCCACCGAACATCAGCATGGTGAATGCGAACAATAAATACAAAGTACCAATGTCTTTGTGGTTTGTAGCAAACACCCAACGGCGCCAGCCTTCTGGTGCGTGATGATGCTCATGATCATGATGGCCAGCCACGTGACCGTGCGAATCGATAACTGCGCTCATGGGGTAACCTCTTTTTAACTAATTATTTGACGACGTTGGCTGCTGCCACGAGCTGACCAGAATTGGCTTGAGCGCTCTTGGTGGGTTGTTGCGATTTAACCCAAGCTGAGTAGTCAGCTTCGCTCAGAACTTTGACATGAATTGGCATGTACGCATGCTCTTTGCCACACAGCTCTTGGCATTGGCCATAGAAATCGCCAGTTTTTTCTGCTTTGAACCAAGTGTCACGCACGAATCCAGGAATCGCATCTTGCTTGATGCCAAAAGCAGGCACAGCAAAGGCGTGAATCACGTCGGTACTGGTCGTGATGATGCGGATCTTTTTATTGACAGGAACCACCAGGGGGAGGTCGACTTTGAGCAGATAGTTGTCAATGTTCACGCCCTTGGCTCCGGTGTTAGACATGACACGTTGCTCGTTATCCAGTGAGGACACAAATGAAATCCCATCGCCTTCACCCTTGAGGTAATCGTAGCCCCAGCGCCATTGGTGGCCTGTGGCTTTGATGGTGATGTCGGCATTGGATGTGTCTTTGCCTGCAACAACAGCTTTGGTCGCTGGAATGGCCATGATGACCACGATAATCAAAGGAACAATGGTCCACGCAATTTCAACCTTGATGGACTCATGGAAGTGAGCAGGCTGATGGCCTACGGATTTGCGATGTTTCCAGATGGAGTAGAACATCACACCAAATACTGCGACAAAGATAGCCAAACAAATGACCATCATCATCCAATGCAAGGAGTGCTGCTCTTCAGCAATTTTGGTCACCGGTGGGTGCATGTTGAGTTGGCGTACGGCAGGACCACCAGGCAAATCGTTGACGGCGTGAGCTGCTGTGGCTATCCAAGCGCCAGCCCAAATCAGGCCTGAGGCAATAGTCTTGGTCATAGTGTTCGTCATGTTGTTATTTCGGTGTGATTGGTAGGTAATCCAAACGGATCAACGGAACTTGGCCTGTGGCACTACCTGCAATTCGCCAGGTTGTTTGCCAATGTAATTGGCTAATTCTTTGAGTTCAGCATTGGTGAACTGTTTTGCAACTCCGCCCATGATGGCGTTGCTCCTACCCCAAGTGGCATTGCCATCAGTTTTGTAGGACTTCAGCGCAACAAATAGATAGTCGCGGCTTTGACCGGCAATTTTCGGAAAGCTTGGGTCAATTGGCTTGCTGTAGTTAGCGCCATGGCATGAGTTGCAAGCGCCTTTGGTTAACAATTCGTTGACACGCGCAGAAGGTGCGCTAGGCTGTTCGGGTAGATTCACAGCTGCGCCATGTGTTTCATAGTAGGCTGCGATATCGAGCATGTCTTGCTCAGTAAGACCCTTGGCCACGCTGCGCATGGTGGGGTGCTTTCGCTCGCCGCTTTGGTAGGCTTTGAGAGAGTTCACAATGTAGCGACCGCTTTGATGCGAGATCATGGGTACTTTGTAAACTTCTGGGAAGCTGGCTTGGTAGCCAACAATGCCATGGCAGCCGATGCACATGGCGATTTTGTTTTCGCCATTGGCTGCATTGCCCACCAACTCATTTGCCCCTGCGGGGTTGAGAGACATCAGCAACAAAGAAAAAGTTGCTGTTAAAAATCGCAGTTTTGAACTTTGCATTATTATGATGAATGAGTTTATATATACCCATCCACTATAAGTCACATTGATCTATATCAAAGGTACGGGAAAACCCTTCTTTGAATATCTGAGGTCTCACATTACACATTCATGAATCACCTCTCTGTCATCCAACAATACAACGCGCTGACCAAGCCGCGAGTGATCCAACTCATCGTGTTCTGCGCCTTGATTGGCATGGTTTTAGCCATTCCCGGTTTGCCTTCATTGGATGCTTGGCTTCGCATCTTTTGGGCTTGCTTAGGTATTTGGTTGGTGGCAGGCGCTGCTGCTGCATTTAATTGTTTGGTTGAGAAAACTCTAGACGCCAAGATGCGTCGTACCGCGTGGCGTCCCACCGCAACAGGTGAGCTTTCTGATGCGCAAGCTTTGATGTTTTCAACAGTCTTGTGTGCGTTGGGTTCGTTTATTTTGTATGCCTTCGTCAATCCCTTAACCATGTGGTTGACCTTTGCCACCTTCATTGGTTATGCGGTGATTTACACCCTGATCCTCAAGCCCTTGACGCCGCAAAACATTGTGATTGGTGGTGCCTCGGGCGCTATGCCTCCGTTGTTGGGATGGGCAGCCATCACGGGTGAGGTGAGTTCGCAAGCCCTGATTTTGTTTTTGATCATTTTTCTGTGGACGCCGCCGCACTTTTGGGCTTTGGCCTTGTACCGCGTTGAAGACTATCGCAAGTCTGGGTTGCCCATGTTGCCAGTTACGCACGGAAATCAATTCACCCGCTTGCAGATCCTTCTCTATACCTTGCTGCTGATGGCGGCATGTCTGATGCCGTTTGCGATTGGCATGAGCTCATGGCTGTATTTGGTGGTGGCCGTTTTGCTGAGTGTTGGGTTTATCGGTTACGCAATCGCCCTGATGCGCGAATACTCAGATGAATTGGCGCGCAAAACTTTCCGTTTCTCACTGATCCATTTGTCAGCGCTTTTTGCAGCGCTGCTGTTCGATCACTATTTGTTTTAAATCAGATTGGCGCGTGCTTGTTAGTCACAGGCTGCGCTAAAAAAAGTGTCAGGGTGCAAGCAAAGCTGATGGTTGCCCAAAAAATGAAAAAGGCCATGCTGTAAACGCCTTGGGTTGTTGCACCCATCGCGTGTTCAACGCTGGGAATGTCCATTGGGTCTAGAACTGCAAAGACCAACATTTCCATCAATGCTGCGCCTAAAGCTGATGGCCAAGCGATTAAGAAAAATCGATGAAACTTCATAAGCCTCCCCCTCGTATTGATATATATCAGTTTAGGCAGATTAAGAGGCGAGAGTGCTAGGGTTTGCGAGCGCTTTTTTAAATTAGTAATAGGTGACGGGCCCGACCCTCAGCACTGGCTCCACAGTTAGGGCTGCTCGGTTCCC
>CALKUJ010000143.1 GCA_937996825.1 uncultured Polynucleobacter sp.
GACAGTGGCAGCCTGATATGTGAAAGGTATGTGACACGCTTCATCATTTTTCGCCCCCATGGCGAGCTGCGTGCGGGTCTTGTGATTTGGTTGCTTCTGAATCGGATTGGCTAGTGGCTATTTCCTTGGCGTAAGCGCGCCATCCTCCAATCCGTCCCACGCGATCGTTAGCCTCGCGCCATGGTAGGACCTCTTGATCAGCATAAACTTGATAGCCGCTGATCGCCGATTTGTATTGCAGTTTCGTCGGCAAGCTTATGTTAGTAGTCTCAGGCTTGCTTGGCTGTGCCTCTTGCGCAATAGCGCTTACTGACAAGAATGCCAAACTACCGAATATGGTTGCTTTGAGTAGGTGAGATTGTTGTTGCATGTGCGCCTTTTGAACATCCATTGGTTTCCAGGCTGTAATTTTGTAGATGTACGCCTGACAATATTCCGTCCGCCAGATTACATATTTGTTATCTTTGTGTCAGGTTCTGAAAATTTGTCACACTAGAGTGCAACGAGCGAAAAAAAAGGAAAGTCGTGAAAATTCTGATCGTAGAAGACGAACCTAAAACAGGTGAATACCTTCGTCAAGGTTTGCATGAAGCTGGATTCGTTGTCGATTTGGCTCAGACTGGCGTAGACGGCTTGCATTTAGCGGAGCAAGGTGAATACGAGCTGGTCATTTTGGATGTGATGCTTCCAGGTTTGAATGGTTGGGAGGTATTGAAAAATATGCGCCAACGCGGTCTGGAAATGCCAGCGATGTTCTTGACTGCACGTGATCAGGTTGAAGACAGGGTCAAGGGTTTGGAGCTTGGTGCTGATGACTACCTTGTCAAACCGTTTTCATTTGCAGAATTGCTTGCACGAGTGCGCACTATTCTCCGCAGAGGACGCAACGGCTCTGAAACCACGGTTTTAAAGGTGGCTGATTTAGAGTTGGATCTGCTGCGTCGACGAGTTGCACGAGCGGGCAAGCGGATTGATCTCACCGCGAAAGAATTTGGATTGTTGGAATTGTTGATGCGTAGGCAAGGCGAGGTGTTGCCAAGATCGCTGATTGCCTCACAAGTGTGGGACATGAACTTTGACAGCGACACCAATGTGATCGAAGTTGCCATGCGTCGATTGCGAGTGAAAATCGACGAAGGACAAGACGTTAAGCTGATCCAGACGGTTCGAGGTATGGGCTATGTACTAGAAGCACCGGAGGTTTTTTAAATGTTTCGCAACCTCTCGCTTACGAGTCGCTTGACCATCTTTTTTACGTTGGTTGCCGCTTCTGTTGTATTGGGGCTTGGGTGGATTTTCATGGCGTCAGCGGACAGACACTTTTTAGACCTTGATCGCATTGCACTCGAGGACAAGAAACATCTTATTGAAGATATTTTGGCTAATTCCAATTCGGCTGAAGACGCTCAGTGGCGACTCGGTGAGTCGCTAAGTCATCATCATGGCCTGCTTGTTTCGATTAAAAATTCTGCGGGCAAAATACTTTTTAAATCTAAAGATTTTTCATTTTCTGAAAATTCTTCTGTTCCTTTGAACGAGAAAAAAGATCATGGGCTACACACGTTAAGAAACGGAAGTAGCGAATTTCATGTCATTACTTTCCAAGCAACAGCCAAATACAGTCAAGCAGAAAATTTCTTAGCTTCTTTGGCAATTGATGCAGAGCATCACCAAGAATTTTTGAATGAACTTCGTCGAAGTCTTGCTGTTTATGCTTTATTTGCGACGCTTATCAGTGGCTTGCTCGGTTGGGTTGCTGCTCATCAGGGAATGGCCCCACTTCGCGCCATGAGATCTCGAGCTGCGGCAGTTACAGGTCAGCAACTGGCAGAGCGTATGCCTGTAGGTGCTGTTCCAATTGAGATGGCTGATCTGGCTAGAGAGCTGAATCAGATGTTGGATAGATTGGAAAATGATTTTCGACGTCTATCAGAGTTTGCCTCAGATCTGGCCCATGAATTACGTACGCCAATCAGTAACCTGCTAACGCAAACACAGGTGACGCTTTCAACAAAGCGCGATGCTTGTACCTATCGTGACATCCTCGCTTCAAACGCGGAAGAGTTGCAGCGCTTGGGGCGTATGGTGTCTGATATGCTATTCCTAGCCAAAACGGAGCGCGGCGTTGACTTGCCTAATAAGGAAAAATTTTCGGCTGGACAGGAGATTCTTGCTTTATGCGAATTTTATGAGGCTGTAGCCGAGGAGAAGCATATTTCTCTTAAAGCACTAGGGGATGGGTTCATTCTCGGAGATCGTTTGATGTTTCGTCGTGCAGTAAGTAACCTGCTTTCAAATGCACTACGACACACTCCGGTAGGCGGCGAGGTGGAAGTGCATGTAGTTGATATGGATTCAAGCACAGAGGTTCTGGTTCAGAACACTGGTCAAGAGATCGACTCTGCAGATCTTCCTCGTTTATTCGATCGTTTTTATCGTGCTGATCCCGCTCGCGCTCATCCTGATTCTGATGGTGCGGGATTAGGCTTATCGATTACAAGAGCGATCGTTGAGGCGCATGGAGGAATAGCCACAGTAACTTCCCAAGAAGGTAAGACGAGGTTTTTTTTAAAGTTCCCTCATTTAGTCTGAAGTTAGTGAATTTTCGTCAGTGTGTAGGACTAAATTCAACTAACTGAACATAATTCTCTCAATTCACTCAACCTCGCAGTCTCAATAGCCTCATTCCATTGCAGACAACCAGCAGACTAGCCCCCATGTCGGCAAACACTGCCATCCACATGGTTGCATCGCTAAAAATCGCCAGCGCTAAAAATACGGCCTTGATCCCGAGCGCCAAGCTGATGTTTTGCCAGAGTACAGCATGAGTTCGTTTGGATAATCGAATGGTTTCTGGCAGACGGCGCAGGTCATCATTCATCACCACCACATCAGCCGCCTCCATTGCGGTGTGCGTGCCAGCGCCTCCCATGGCAAAACCAATATTGGCTTTTGCCAAGGCAGGTGCATCATTGATGCCGTCACCTGTCATGGCCGTGACGCCAAACCGCTGTTGAAGCTCAGCAATCGCATCTAGTTTGTCTTCTGGCAGCAGGTTGCCTCTAACTTCATCAATCCCTGCTTGCGCTGCTACGGTATGCGCCGTGGCAATGTTGTCACCCGTCAACATCATGGGTGTCACGCCCATGGACTTCAACTCAGCCACCGCTTGTGTGGACGAGGGTTTGATGGTGTCGGCCACAGCACACAAAGCCATCACACGATTGGCATTGGTCAAAATGGTGACGGTTCTTCCCGCTTCTTCGTGAACTTTGAGGCGACTCTCAAGTTCGGCAGAGCATTGTTGGCGCTCTTCAATCCAGCGGTGATTTGCCAACGCATAAGGATGCGCCTCAATGACACCTTGCACGCCACGACCTGCAACTGCTTGAAATTCAGTGACATCTTTTAGCGCTGCTGTGAGACCTTCGGCAATGGCTTTGGACACGGGATGGTCTGAACGAGCAGCAAGACTTTTCGCAATGCTTTGAATGGTTGCAACATCAACGCTCGTATCGATGGGTTCAAACGCCACCAATTTGGGCTTACCCTGTGTGATGGTTCCTGTTTTGTCTAGGGCTACCACCCTGATGCTTCTAGCTTCCTCAAGATAAACACCCCCCTTGATCAAAATGCCTCGACGTGCCCCTGCAGCTAAACCACTGACGACCGTGACTGGGGTGGAAATGACCAAGGCACAAGGGCAAGCAATGACCAAAAGCACCAAGGCTTTGTAGAGCGCTTGAATCCAAGTCCAGTCTGCAAGCCAAGGCATCAGTACAGCCACAGCAACAGCTAAAACAAAGACGGCTGGGGTGTAAATAGTTGCGAATTTATCCACAAACCGTTGGGTTGGGGCACGTGATGCTTGCGCTTGTTCGACGGCGTGGATGATGCGAGTTAAGGTACTGTCCGAGGCCAGTGCCGTGACCTGAATTTCCAATGATCCTGATTGATTGATGGTGCCTGCATAGACTTCATCACCAGCAGTTTTATCGACTGGCAAGCTTTCACCAGTGACAGGGGCTTGATTGACAGCACTGCTACCTGATTTGACGACGCCGTCTAGGGCGATGCGTTCGCCCGGACGCACACGCACAGTTGCGCCTATTTCAACGGTCTTCACAGGGCACGGCACCCACTGCCCATCAGCTTGCAGAACTTCGGCGTGTTCTGGTGCAAGTGCCAGCAGGCTTTTGATGGCGTTGCGAGCACGGTCGACTGCTCGGGCCTCAATCGCTTCAGCAATGGCATACAGTGCCATCACCATAGCGGCTTCTGGCCATTGCCCGATCAGAAAGGCACCTGTGACGGCGACGGTCATGAGTGCGTTCATATTCAAGCGCCCTCGAACCAAAGCAGAAAGACCTTTGCCGTAGACCGAAAAGCCCGCCAAGGCGATCGCACAGGCGGCAAGTGCCATGCCTAGTCCCTTTGAAGTCAAGTCATCTGGCAACGCAAAAGCCAAACCCTCGGCGGCTAAAGACAATATCAAAGCACAAATCAACTTGCCCCATGAGTCCCAAAATCTATGCGAAGCAACGCCTTTTGCATTTGCTTTGTCACGCTCGTCGATCAACGGCTCTGGTTTAAAACCCACTCTGCGAATGGCATCGATAGATTCGGCCACAACTTGTGGATCAGCGGCAATCGTCAATTCGCGAGCAGTCAGATCGAAGCGCAAACTTCGAATGCCTTGAATCGCTACCAACGCCTGACGAATTTCCGATTCCTCAGAAGCACAGTCCATATTTGCAATGCGAAAACGCTGATCATCGTTAGTTAAACCAGCTGCACTGGGGTGCTCAAAAGTGACAGGCGTTGAAGCGCAAGTCGTCCCGCATTCGCAGGCTGATTGAGTTTTAGTTTGTTGTACTGGCGCTTTGACTGACATGACTGTTACTCCTAGTTGGGTAAATTAGAAACCCTATAGTCACTACAGAGTCAAGTGCGTAAAATTTAATTTTCAAATCAGTTCTGAAAGGTGCCACATGAAGATCGGTGAACTAGCTAAATCTACCCAAACACAGGTGGAGACGATTCGATATTACGAGCGAGAAGGGTTGTTGCCTTCACCGCTGCGCTCGGAAGGCAACTATCGAATTTATGGCCCCGAACATGCGGCTCGGCTGTCTTTTATCCGGAACTGCAGAAGTCTGGATATGACACTGAACGAAATTCGAACCTTACTGGCTTTCAAGGACGCACAGCAAGGTGACTGCGATGGTGTGAATGAACTGATCGATACACACATGGCGCACGTTGCGTCAAGGATAAAAGAGTTGCGAACACTTGAGCGCCAACTCAAAGAATTACGAGAAACTTGTATGGAAGCGCGGGAAACAAGCCAATGCGGCATTCTTGCTGAGTTGTCTGCACGTCCTCGTCGAGGGATTTCGAGATCAAAAAGCGTTTCAGCTCACATTGGTGGATCGCATTCAAAAAACTTGTAATGTCTGAGATGGATATTTACGAGTCAACACAACTGGACACGCTGGTCGCGTTACTTTGAAAATGGACTAGCTCAAGTTGATGGGATCGCATACAAAGACCAACTTATCCACGTCATGACTCGCGGTCGGGTGTTGATGCTCCCGAACTTGTCAAAGTATCGATAGCACGCATCACTGTTGCTCGACTAACTAAGTAATCGCGTGCAATCTGGCTGATAGTCTTGCCAAACCCGAATTCCTGCTTCATTGCTAAACGGTGCTCACTTGACAGCTTGGGGCGTCGTCCAAGCTTCTTACCTTCACGCTTAGCTCGCTCTAGCCCAGCTTTTGTTCGCTCAATCAGCAAATCTCGCTCAAGCTCTGCAACCGCGCTCAGCATCGTATGCATTGCTTTGCCAGCAGGTGAAGTCAGATCCAACAATCCGAGCTGCAGCACGATCACTTTAATTTCACGCTGCTCTAACTCGCGAAGTGTTGTACAGACATCAATTGCAGTCCTGCCAAGCCTATCCAGCTTAGAAACAATCAGCGTTTCGCCATTACGGATTTTTTGCATCAAACTAGAAAATTCTGGTCGCCGAAGAGCCACAGTGCTACCGCTGATCCCTTCGTCCGCAAACCAAAAATCTATGGTGTGCGCATTTTCGATTTCAATGCGCTGGTTTTCAGAAGTCTGATCTTTCGTCGAGACTCGTCCGTACCCAAAATTTGCCATTTCTCTTTCTCCTATTGCTCAAAATCGTCGTTCAAATCAACTTGCTGTCCACAACTCTTAACCCTAGTTTTTGAACGCATTCTTGAGGCCTTGTCTGAGGTGTTCATAAACGGTCGTTTTCGAACACCCCCAAAAGCCTGTAATTAGTCATGCGCAGACAACTCAAGAAATTGACTGCGACACGAGCGTTCAACATGCGACCGAAAATCGGCTGAGTAAGTGCCGACAGCTTTCAGAATATTTAGCGCATGCTCAAGATTTTGAGAATCGAAGCGTGCCAATCGGTAGAGCGGGAAAGTTCCCTCCCCTAGAATTGCAGACACAAGCAATCCTGATGTAAGCTTTGTCGTTGTTGTGCCACGATGCTCTTTTGTCATCTGCAGAAATGCCTCGACTGAATTGATTCCATCAATCCAAGCTTGCTCTTTTGTCTCGTCAACGATCATCCTCGGGGTCCTCGGAGGTTGAATGACTTGCAAGGTCCATCCATTTTCAAGTTCATGCTTCATTTCAGTCCTTCCTAACAAGATATCTGTTGTGCAACGCTGGCTCTGAGTTTTGTACAACTACGGAGCCATATTTCCGTTTTTCATTGGCTGCAAAAAGTCCCTTTTCACTTCGCTGCGAGGAGTCGAATGCAGCGCAAACTTTTTGTGCATTTCCATACAAAATTGCTTCATCACTAGACCGCGTCGCCAGAGCGAAACGACAGTACCGTCTGGCCTGACACGATTTAATAGCGCATGAATGTGGGGGTGTGCAGTGTCGAAATGCTGCCAAGCAATCATCTGCGCAGCATCGAGTCCGAGCCTTTTTTGAAGTTCATACAGCCATAGCCGAAAATGGAACGGCTTTACTACTTCAGCGTCATACGGACTGACAGCGATGACCAAGTGGACGATTGATTTTTTGACGCGCGGCTTTAATGCACTGACAGCTTCAAACTCCCGCCCGATTTGAAACGGGTCATCTGTGCGTGCGACCGTGGAGCTGAGTAACGCCCCTTGGTTGCTTGCAACCTTGTTCATGTTGTACCTGCTCGCTGCGCCACTTCCTTCACCGACCTTGACGAGAACGATCATGGGGTCACCTCGGAGGTCAACTCATTTTTGATATGGGCGTGAGCTGGATTCTTGTTCGTCACGCCGCTCTTCAGCTGAAGAGCATCAAGTTCTGCTTCGACTTTTTTGATTTCGCGAAACACCAAGTCCTTGACTACCGGCAATGCAGCGATTCGCTCACTGTCGTCTTTCAAGACATCTAGCGACTCAACGATTAGCGCGATCTTGTTTGTTGAGTTCTTGATCAGCAACGCACGTTGATAGTCATACGCATCTGATTCCGATAACTCACCACGCTTCCGACGGGCTTCGGAAATCCCCAGCTTGCTTCGTATCACCTCTGACCGCAACCTCCCGCCATGAACATGATTTGCATCGAATGCATCCATTTCTGCTTGCGTAACGCGTATCGCCATCACCAATGTTTTTGCCTGTTTTCCACTCATCGAGATCCTTTCATCTCACAAATTGTGTAAAACATACTTTAATCCACTTTTTGTGTAAAATCAAATTTGTAGCAAAAAAAATCTTCCGCGAGCCAATAACCAAATAAATGAGTACTAAATATTCAGAAAACGACAAACTAAAGATCTCTTATGTACTAGGAGGCCTTCGTGATATTTGTCGCACAACTGATGCACGACTTGCAGAGCTGCTTGCAATTCACAGAACAAATGTTGCTGCGTTCAACAGTCAACGACGGTTAGGTGCAGTAACGGTTGGCGGAATCAACAAAATGCTTAAGAAATTCGGCCTCTGTTTTTCGCCAACTCAGGGCTTGAAAAGTGCTGATGGTGAGCACTGCCCAGTTGCAGAAATGCAGGTGGCAACCGAGGCTGACGCTAAGCGACTTCAGTTGTTTATTGAAGTCCTGCATGAGTATGCGAATGTCTATTTGTGCCCAATTTTGAATAGCGAAGGGGACTTCGCTCTGGTCTGGGACACAAAGCTATCAAAAACACAATGGTGCTGCGTTGGCTTAGGCCTTGGTCCCGAAAATCCGGCATTCAAATGCTTCAAAGAACACTCATTGATCACGGAAGGACCTGCGATTGAGGTCTCGACAGAGCTTTACCAAACTTGGCTTGATACTGCGCCACGAAGGACAGAAGTCTTGGATGCTTGCGCCCCACTATTTCGTCAGATCAAATCTCAAGAGATGGTCCAACACATTGCTTCAGCAATGTCTGACGATTTGGAGGTTGAAACGGAGAAACCAACGGATCAAGTAGCTCCGTCTGCATTCCCTAACGATCTCTTGTGAAGCGATAGCTCAACTTCTAGTCGACTTTTGCAGCTAGCTCTAGTTGAAGCCAACCAGCTAAAGCTGCTAGATTTTCGGCTTTGAACACGCCCTCATCAATGCTCTTCACAAGCCAGTCAAGTGACAAATCAACGGCAACAGCTAAACGCTCAACATGGCACTTGTCGTTGAGAATGTGTTGTTTGATGAACGCTGAGATGTCTTCTTTATCCTTGAACACTGACTTCGTCTCGGCAGCTGGCAAGTCAAAAGGTTTGTATTTATCCATCCGACCACGGATAAATTTCAAATTCTCTTCGTACATACCAGATTGGCTAGGCTGAATGCTCAGCCCCATCAGCATCTGGCCAGATTGGACATCATTGGCAAGAGCCACCAGATGGGTTAATTTATTACGATATGAAGCCCAGATTCGACGCACCTTGTCTGAATCATTTCGCGGAAGTCCAAAATCTACTGGGCAATCCTGAATAAACGACGCAAAAGCGTCTGACTCATTAACAGTTCCAATTCGAGGCTTCTGCATAAACGGACGAACCTCAGCCCAACTGATGTTTGGTGCCTGCTTGATCTGATCCTTAACATGATTGAAGGTTTTGATTTGCTCTTCGTCAACAATGACAGAGGCCCCTTTGGAAAGGATGAAATGAATTTTTGCAAGAAGGTTGAGGGTGGCAAATAAGGCTATGGATGAAGAGAAGGCGCCTCGACCAAGGTTGTACCGAGTCATGTCAGCTTGATGCTCTGACATCACATAAAGGTAAGTGAGTGAATCTCGAACGACTACCCGCGCATTTCGTAAACAAGTAGTTAGATGCGCCAGATCAGTCATTGAGCCTCAATAGTTTGCAACTCTTTTTTGAGCACATGTAACCACGCACCTCTTAAATTTGAATGAGCCTCAGCGTCTTCCCAACTGGCATGCACGGCATCAAAAAGTGTGTGTTGCTTGATTTTCAGCTGCTTAGACAAAAGTAGTGAGAAGAACAGTTCGTGTTCTGATTGATCACGGAAGTCAGTGATTTCACGAAGGAGATGCCCAGTGCTTCTGACAGCATAGAACGATCTGGCGTGATTAGTCCAATCAGCCATTCCGGCCTTGATGCATGCGTCAAAGGTCGACTGGACTTTTAGAGACTTTTGAAAGTCGCGAAGGTCGCCCAATTTGTAAAAAATTGACTGATTTCTCCCTTTTGAAGAGGGGTTCATCATCTTCACAAATGGCAAACCGGCA
>CALKUJ010000144.1 GCA_937996825.1 uncultured Polynucleobacter sp.
ACTTCTGGCGCGCTTCAATGGACAATGATGAAACCTGGAGGTAGTCCAGCTTAGACGGCAACTTTAGGTTTTCATAATAGGCAGATCGCTCAACCTCCACCTTTTGACGATCAATGTAGCCAGAGTATTTGGCCGTGATCTCAACCTGCTCAATCACAGCCTCAGCCAATTCGCCCAATGTTTCTCGTGAAACAGCATTGGCTTCAAAGCGGCCACCGTCCAAACTCATGAGTTGAGAGTACGACACATTGGGGCGACGCAACAAGTCCAACAAATTGTGCTCGTGTTCAATGGCCTTGCCCAACACCCTCACCGACTCTGCTGCGGGCAAGTTTCTGGGGTTGACCCAAGTAGACTTCAAGCGCTCTGTTTCACGTGAAACAGCTTCGCGCTTGGTGCAGTAAGACGCCCAGCGCGCATCGTCAACCAAGCCCATCTGGCGCCCAACTTCGGTGAGGCGCATGTCTGCGTTGTCCTCTCGAAGTTGAAGGCGGAACTCTGCCCTGCTGGTGAACATGCGGTAGGGCTCGGTCACGCCCTTGGTGATCAAGTCATCAACCAACACGCCCAAATAGGCTTGGTCGCGTGTGGGCAACCAGGCGCCGCCCATGTCATTGGCTTGACCGGCGATGGTGCGGCACTGAAGTGCTGCATTGATTCCGGCGAACAAACCCTGAGCAGCCGCTTCTTCATAACCTGTGGTGCCATTGATCTGGCCAGCGAAGAACAAGCCGCCAATCTGTCGCGTTTCGAAACTGCTCTTCAAAGAGCGGGGGTCAAAGTAATCGTATTCAATGGCGTAACCTGGGCGAAGAATGTGCGCATTCTCCAAACCCTTCATGGACCGGACCAATTCGTACTGAATGTCAAAAGGCAAACTGGTGGAAATGCCATTGGGATAGAACTCGTGGGTGGTCAGACCTTCGGGCTCTAAAAAGATTTGGTGGCTGTCTTTGTCCGCAAAGCGGTTGATCTTGTCTTCCACGCTGGGGCAATAGCGCGGGCCCACACCTTCGATCTTGCCGGTGAACATGGGGCTGCGATCAAAGCCCGAGCGGATGATGTCATGCGTGCGCGCATTGGTGTGGGTGATCCAACACGACACTTGTTGCGGATGCATGGCCGCCCCGCCCTTCGCATGTGCCATGAAACTGAACACCGGTACTTCGCCGGGCAAGCCACCAGGCATGCCGTCACCTGGTTGCTCGGTGCATTGGCTGTAGTCGATGGTGCGCCCGTCAATGCGGGGCGGTGTGCCGGTTTTGAGTCGGCCTTGTGGCAGCTTTAATTCTTTCAAGCGTGCCGACAAACTCACCGCGGGTGGGTCACCCGCACGACCACCCGAGTAATTATTTAAGCCTACATGAATCTTGCCATCCAAGAAGGTGCCCGCCGTCAACACAACAGTGCGGCCACGGAAACGGATGCCGGCTTGCGTGACGGCACCGACCACGCGGTCGCCCTCCACCATCAAGTCGTCCACGGCTTGTTGAAACAATGACAAATTGGGTTGGTTCTCGAGCATGCGGCGAATCGCGGCTTTGTAGAGCACACGATCAGCTTGTGCGCGGGTGGCCCTAACTGCTGGGCCCTTGCTGGAGTTCAGCATTCTGAACTGAATGCCCGCCAAATCAGTCCCCTCAGCCATCGCGCCACCCAAGGTATCAATCTCCTTAACTAAGTGGCCTTTACCGATACCGCCAATGGAGGGGTTGCAACTCATCGCGCCCAAGGTTTCTATGCTGTGCGTCAATAATAGTGTGCGGCAACCCATTCTGGCAGAAGCCAAAGCAGCCTCTGAGCCAGCATGCCCACCGCCAATAACGATCACATCAAATTTAACTGAAAAGTCCATAGAAAATCACCAAGCTAGGGCGGCGATGATATCACCCTAAGCGAAAGCTCTCAATCATTAAAGCCACAATTTGTTTCACGTGAAACAATAATTTAGCTACAGATTAAGAGCGCCAACGGCATCAAAAGCGGTTTTAATGATGAGCAAGGCAACCACTAACATAAATAAAGCCCTGATATAGCCATTACCATAACGCAGGGCGTAGTGCGACCCAGCATAGCCGCCAACCATATTAGCAGCCATCATCGCCAAACCCAAAAAGATCGCTATATGCCCAAAGGCTCCAAACAAAATAATGGCTGCCAAATTAGTGGCAGCATTTACCAGCTTGCTTGCCGCCGAGGCATGCAAGAAATCAAATCCAAAAATCCGAATAAAGCCCATCAATAGAAAACTGCCCGTGCCGGGCCCAAAAAAACCATCATAAAAACCGATAGCCCCACCCATCGCTACAGCCTGCAAAAGCTTTCTTCCCCCAAGAGTTGATGGCGCATGCGTTAATCCAATGGTGGGCCTTAAAAGTGTATATACAAACAAAGCCGATAAAATGATTGGTAATGCAACCCTAAACTGGCTTGAGGCTATCCCCCTAACC
>CALKUJ010000145.1 GCA_937996825.1 uncultured Polynucleobacter sp.
CAGGGACCTACGGATTAACAGTCCGGCGCTCTACCGACTGAGCTATCGAGGAATATTCGGTGTGCATAACACTGTTGTGTTTTGCAGAGACACATAGTATAGCAAAAAAATGGCCGTTTTTTTAAGTTGATGTCAAGAGCTCTTTGATGTCGTTTTATGGATTGATTTTTCACTCACTTTAACGTGCTCTTGGGGAGATTTCGGCACTCTGGACGGTCTAGGGGCGTCCAGATTCTTGACGCTTGTGATGCTCTGGACGGTCTGGGGACTCTGGACGCTTGGACTACTCTGGACGGTGCAGGGGTGTCCAGAGTCTGAGCTGGTACGTTGTGCGAACTCAAGCTAAACAAACACGATCTCGGCCAGTATTTTTCGCTTGATACAAAGCAGCATCAGCCCTAGCAATGGTAGCTAGTAGTTCTTCTTTATCGTCATAAATGGCTACACCGATGGAGAGGGTGTAGTGTGCCAGCTGATTCGTATCAAGTGCTACGTTCTGCCCGCGGGCTTGAATCACGATAGTGTTTGCGATTTTTTCCGCATCTTCAAGGCTGCACATTGGTAGGAGTGCGCAAAACTCTTCACCACCATAACGCCCCAGAACATCATCAATGCGTACTGCATTCATCAACAGGCGAGCGCAGTGCGCCAGTGTTCTGTCGCCGCCTGCATGTCCAAACCTGTCATTGATGGATTTGAAATGATCAATGTCCATCATGAGCACGGCATAGCTTGAGTGCTTTGCGACAACTTGACGTGCATCATCAAAGAACGCGCGGCGTGTCAAAACACCTGTTAAAACATCGCGGCGACTTAACTCTTCAATAATCGAGCGCTGGCGTTCGTGGACCATCACAAAAAAACCAATTGATGCGCTGACGATAAACAATGCTCCAACAATCAAAACTCCCAACTGAGTGGCTGAGTTGTTGATCACGCCGATCGTGGGCTGAGCAGCAAAGACTGTGGTTAACGCTCTTAAACAGTACATCGCAGCCATTACGCATAGGGTGAATGCAAACAACACCACTGCGAACGAGATGGGGCGTTTCGCTTTTTTCACAATTAGCACGGCAGCGTGAAACAAAAGTACAGACAATGCGATGCACACCATGACCGTAGGTACGGCTAAAGATAAACCACCAAACTGCCATAAGCCTAAGCCGATTAATCCTAAAGTTACGCTGGCAATGCACCAGTACCAAGGGTAAGGAGTCTCATAAAACTTGCACACAGTTGCAAGACACATAGAGGCCGAGAACAGCAAAACCACATTGGCCAAAAATATTCCGAAAATATCTGGGATCAACCCGCGAAAGAAAATTAAGACTAACGAGAATCCCACACCAGCCGATGCCAGAGCCCATTGCTTAAATCCGTAAGCCCGCTCGCCACTTGTAGACTCAAGCAGAATGGACATGAGGGAAATTAGCACCGCTAAAGATGCGAGGGAGAACAGCAAGGTTCTTGAATCTAAGGACATTGATGGCTAGCTATTGAGTATTTTGGTCTGAGCGAAAATTAAAGTATGTGATTCCCCTTCAAGGCGAGGACACGTTCCAAGCGCAATTTGTCTCTAATCAGCGTCGACTGTAAGAAGCGTGGCTCTAGACGTTGCGGTGGGGTCTAGTGCGAGATTCCGTAACAACATAAATGTGGTGATGCTCAATCTGTGCGCTCTTTAAGTTCATGTACCAACAAAACTACACGAGCATCAGGTTCATGAAAACGGATGCCGTGTTGATATTCAGGCTTTGAGTCGCTTTGATTTGCGTGATGGATCAATTCCACGTTTTGAATAGTGCCTGTCATTTCAGCATCTTCTGATTTGCCTGTGGATTGCAAATCAAAGCGTAACCTAAGTTTGACTGAGCTATCTACCTCGCCCAGCTTATACGGTCCTACGACTGATGTGCCACCGCCGCTAATGTCGTGCAAGTGGAAGTCTCCCAAGTTGTGTCCTGTAATGGAGGCGTTCAATATTTCTACAGGCAAACTTGTCCGCACGCGAAGATGGGCGCGCATCGGCGTCTCAAAAATGTCCTCAGGAAAGCTCATCAGCATGTAATTGCGTGGGTTAAGCAACATAGTGTTGATACGGCTTTTGAATGTAAAGATGGACAGACCCGAAAACAAGCGGACTTCAACATTCATACCTTCGCGTAGATGGACGATCCAGCCATCCTCTTGGGGCACGCGCAGCATTAAGAATTCGTTTTCAACCCAGCCAATGACGCTCGTGTACTGTTTGTGAGCCCCAGCGCTTTCCAGTATGAGCTGCACACGCTGCCCCACTTGGAACTTCATGTCCGCAAATTTTGCTTTTTTGATGGCTTGCTCGTGGTTTGTCATTTTGGTTGTGAGTTTGTGTTTCAATTCCAATCATAAAGACTGTTATCTCTCATAGGAAGATTATGTTTAAGCGCCTTGTTTCCGTGCCCATGCGTGCTTTGAAGTGGTTGGCTTTTGGTTCGATTCAGTTCTCAGAGCAAGAAGAGTACCTAGAGTTTCGCTACAAGTTCCTCATTGTGCTCATGCTCACGGCGGCGGCACTGACGGGGTTATTCATTTTGGGGTTGGTCAGCCAGATCAATCTGATTGGCTGGGCGCACGGCCGGATGATGATCACGTTTGTGAGCCTGACGCTGCTGTTGTGGTTTTTGCTGCGTGGCGCGCCACAACGCTTTAAGCGCGTGGGTTGGACGTACGAGGTGCTGAGCTTGGTGGAGAGCGCCTCGGCGCTGGTGTATGTGCCAGTGGATGAACTGCGAATTTTGTGGTTCTACACCAATATTCCTTGCGTGTTCATTTTGTTGGGGCAGCGCCCTGGCTGGGTGATCACGGGTTTGACGATGGTCGGTTTTCTGGTTGGAAATAGCCACTTGGATAGCCCTTACTCACCAAGTGCGGTGGCTACTGGGGTGTTGGCGATGGTGTATCTGGGGGTGTCGTTCCATGCGTATGTGGACCGCTCGATGTCGTACTTCAAGCGCATGCGTGACTACAACAACCAACTACAAGACTTGGCCAGCCACGATCCACTCACCCGTGTGTTCAATGCGGGGGCGTATTACCGCGCATGCGACCAACAAATTCATGCCAGCCAGCGTTCGAACCAGCCTTTTGCTGTGTTGTTCATCGACCTAGACCATTTCAAATCGATCAACGACACCTATGGTCATGCGGTGGGGGATGATGTTTTGCGTACCGTGGCGCAAACCCTGCAAACAACGGCCCGTCGAAGCGACATAGTGGGGCGCATTGGGGGCGAAGAGTTTTCGGTGTTCCTGACTAATACCCAGTTGCTTGGCGCACAGCAGTTAGCCGAAACGCTGCGTGTGGCAATTGAGTCGATTCACATTGAGGTGAACGGGGTGCGCCTCAAAATCACCGCCAGCATTGGCGTGGCCGCGAAGCGTTTTGACCAAGAGACCATGCAAGCCATTCAGCAGCACGCAGACCAAGCCATGTACGAGGCCAAGCGCGGAGGGCGCAACCGTGTGTCGACCTTTGGCGCAGGCAGTTCGTTATCGGTCTAGTGGCCAAATCCACTGCGCGTCGAGGTAGCGATAGACATAGCCAGGGCCATTCAGGCCCACTGTTTCGCTGCGACCCATACGCAGTTTGAAATACGAGTGCCCATGCACAGGGCTGG
>CALKUJ010000146.1 GCA_937996825.1 uncultured Polynucleobacter sp.
CGCAGATGCACAGACGACCAAAACTCAAAGAGTCATTAGAGCAAATATTTTTGATTGTTCTTGGTGTGGCTTTGGTCTTGGTTGTTTCAGAGATCAGTCATCTGGGTCATGCTCACTAAGACCACCATTCAAGGACTTCGTCGATTTACTTTTCAATAGGGCGAGCAGGGTCTGCGCACCACTCGCTCCAACTGCCTGGGTAAATCATTGATGATTTCATTCCAGCCAATTCCATTGCAAACATATTGTGGCAAGCGGTGATGCCTGAGCCACATTGATGAATGATTGATTCGCTGGGCGTTTCACCAATCAACTCTTTGAACTCTTTGGCTAAAACATCAGCCGATTTGAATCGACCATTGGCATCTAAGTTATTTTTGAAGAAACGATTGATGGCTCCAGGTATGTGTCCACCGACAGGATCAAGCGTTTCATTCTCTCCGCGGAAGCGATCACCTGAGCGTGCATCTAGAACCAGGAATTTTTTACTGGATAAGTTATTAAGAAGGTCCGAAGCCGCAAGCGCATCTTTATAAGCGGTGGCTTCAGTAAGGTTCGATAGAGCAGAATTATTCGGTCTTTGGTTGTCAGTTTTCTCACTTGCAAAGCCGGCAGCCAACCAAGATGCATAAGCACCGTTGAGTAAGCGAACATTTTGGTGACCGGTGGCTCTTAACATCCACCACATTCTGACCGCGTACATACAAGACTGATTGTCATAAATCACTATGTGACTGTCTTTGGTGATGCCAAGACTGGCGCAGGTTTTGACCCACTGCTCAATGCTTGGTAATGGGTGTCTGCCATTCTGTCCATTTTTCTCGGAAGCTAAATCGTGATCAATATCAACATAAATTGCAGATGGAATGTGTCCATCAAGGTATGACTCATATCCTGCTTTTGGATTTGTTAGATCAGAGTGGCAATCAAATAATAAAAAATCTTTACCTGATTCCAAATCATTTTTTAACTGCGCAGCTTCAATCAATAACATGATGAATCCTTTATTTGTATGACATCGCTTTTCTGTACCACTCGTGGAAGTGTTGCATGCCATCTTCCATGGGGCTTTGGTAAGGGCCTACTTCGTTCACGCCACGATCAAGCAGTGCTTTTCTGCCCTGATCCATGCGCTCTGCAATTTCATCATCTTCAATGCATGTCTCCATGTAAGCCGCTCTCTCAGCTTCAATGAACTCACGTTCAAACAGAGCAAGCTCTTCTGGGTAATAAAACTCAACAATGTTTCTGGTTTTATTCACGCCCATTGGTTGAAGGGTTGATACGCACAAAACGCCTGGGTACCACTCAACCATGATGTTGGGGTAGTAAGTTAACCAAATGGCACCATGCTTGGGCATTTTTTCTGGATGAGTTTTTAGAACAGCATCGTGCCAACGTTGATAAGTTGGTGAGCCAGCTTGCTTCAATTGATTTTTAATGCCCACTGTCTGAACGCTGAACCAGTCTCCGAATTGCCAAGATAAATCTTCGCAAGAAACAAATTTGCCCAAGCCTGGGTGGAATGGTTCAACGTGATAGTCCTCGAGATAGACCTCAATGAATGTTTTCCAGTTGTAGTTACATTCATGAACTTCGACGTGATCCAACATGTATCCAGAGAAATCCAAATCTTTCGAGATACCCATGTTCATCAAGTCAGCGTGAACATCTCTTGGGCCTTCAAACAAAAGTCCTTGCCAATTTTGCAAAGGACTTTTGCCTAGATTCAAGCAAGGTTGATCATCAAAATGTGGTGCACCTAGTAAGGTGCCATCAGTTTTATAAGTCCAGCGATGCAGTGGGCAAACAATGTTATCGACGTGACCTCGTCCATTGAGCATGATCGCTTGACGATGACGACATACGTTTGAGAGCAGTTCAATGCCTTGATCATTGCGGATCAACACACGACCTTCATTTTCAGCGCTTAAAGTTTGATAGTCACCAATTTCTGGGACCATCAGTTCGTGACCGACGTAACCAGGCCCCTGCTTAAAAAGCAGGTCTATTTCTCTTTGATACAGTTCTGCATCAAAGTAAGCCGATACTGGCAGTTGTAGCTTGGACTGCGCAAGATGCTGCGCGCTAGCTAGATTAGTCATTCTTCCCACCCCCGAAAAAAGTCAGCCGAAGCTAAGCGGAATAACCAATCCAACCATCGACAGGTCGATATTGGATAGGGAAAAAGATTATAACCGCCCCTAAAGCCTTAAAATCGATGAGTGAATTGTTTTTTATCAAATAAAAGGGATTTTTATGCCTAAAAAGACTGGCGCTGAAGCTGCTACTGCTTCTTCCACTTCTTTGAGTGCTGATCTTCGTTATGAAGACGCTGTATCTGAACTCGAAGGTTTGATCGCGACCATGGAATCAGGCAAGTTAAGTCTAGAAGATACCTTGACTGCTTATAAACGTGGCGCTGAGTTATTGAAGCATTGCCAACATGTTTTAGAGCAGGTTGAGCAACAAGTGAAGATGGTTCAGGGTTAAGAGTTAAGGAATAGTTTGAAGCTGAGTGATTCAACTGCTGTTTGGTTGCAACGTTCAACAGAGCGTGTGGATCAGGCCATCCTGAAATCTTTTGATGACCAAGTATCGGCTGCATCAGGCTTAAAGACTGCTATGCACTACGCTGCGACGGGCGGTGGCAAAAGAGTCCGACCTTTATTGATATATGCAACGGCCAGTCTTGCTGGCAAAGAGTTGGACCAGGTGCCTGGAGTTGACGCCTGTGCAGTGGCTGTGGAGTTGTTCCATACGTATTCATTGGTTCATGATGATTTGCCTTGTATGGACAACGATGATCTGCGTCGCGGTCGACCAACCGTTCACAAAGCATTTGATGAGGCCAGTGCTTTATTGGTAGGTGATGCTTTGCAAACGATGGCATTTCAGTTGATTGCCCAAAGCGCACTCAATGATGCACAAAAAGTACAAGTGATCACCAGCTTAAGTACAGCTGGAGGCATGGCTGGCATGGCTGGTGGCCAAGCGATTGATTTGGCAAGTGTTGGAAAACAGTTGAAACAAAATGAACTTGAACAAATGCACCGCTTGAAAACAGGCGCTCTTTTAAGAGCTGCTGTGCAAATCGGTGCGATTGCGATTCATTTGAATGAGCAAGAAAAAAAATCCTTGGATGTTTTTGCCAGTGCCTTGGGTTTAGCGTTTCAGGTGGTGGATGATATTTTGGACGCAAGCTCAGATAGTCAAACTTTGGGAAAAACTGCTGGAAAAGATGCTGCTGCGAATAAACCAACATTTGTTTCTTTGATGGGTTTAGAGGGTGCACGAGAATTTGCAAGAAAATTGCATCAAGAAGCCCTCGATAGTCTGAGCATTTGGGGCGACAATGCTGATTTGTTAAGGGCCATTGCTAGTAAAGTGGTGAATAGAGAGAACTGATCGCAGTAGCAATGACTGCAATTAAAATAACTTATGACTGATTTGCTGAAAACAATTGATGATCCAAAAGATTTACGAGAGTTAAATCGGGATCAATTACCAGCGCTTGCTGCAGAGCTGCGCGAGTTTTTGCTGGATTCCGTTTCAAAGACCGGTGGCCATCTGTCGTCTAATTTGGGCACGGTGGAATTGACCGTTGCTTTGCATTATGTTTTTCAAACACCCTATGACCGCTTGATTTGGGACGTCGGTCATCAAAGTTACCCTCATAAAATTTTGACGGGTCGTCGTGAGCGAATGAGTACTTTGAGACAGTACGGCGGTATCTCAGGTTTCCCGCGTCGCTCTGAAAGTGAATACGACACTTTTGGTACGGCCCATTCTTCAACCAGTATTTCTGCAGCCATTGGTATGGCTCTGGGTGCTCGCGCCCAAGGCGAGAAGCGTGTCGCCGTGGCAGTGATTGGTGATGGTGCCATGAGCGCAGGTATGGCATTTGAAGCTTTGAACAATGGCGGCATTCACAAAGATTTACCTTTGGTGGTTGTTCTGAACGATAACGATATGTCGATTTCCCCAGCAGTGGGCGCTTTGAATCGTTATTTGGCTCGCTTGATGAGCGGTCGTTTTTACGCTGCCACTAAAAAAGGTTTGGACAGTGTTTTATCCATGGCGCCACCTTTACGAGAATTCGCTAAAAGATTGGAAGAGCATGCCAAAGGCATGGTTGTGCCTGGAACTATTTTTGAAGAATTTGGTTTTAATTACATTGGCCCAATCGATGGTCATGATCTTGACTCTTTGGTGCCGACTCTTCAAAACGTCAGACGTTTGGCCCTTGATGGAGAAGGCCCACAGTTTTTACATGTGGTCACCAAAAAAGGGCAGGGCTATAAGTTGGCAGAGGCTGACCCGATTCTTTATCACGGCCCAGGCAAATTTGATCCAACGCAAGGAATCGCCGCTGTCAAACCAAGCGCACCAACTAAAAAAACATTCACACAAATTTTTGGTGAATGGGTGTGCGATATGGCTGAAGCAGACAAGCGCCTAGTAGCAGTCACACCAGCGATGCGAGAAGGATCTGGTCTGGTTGAGTTTGAGGCGCGTTTTCCTGATCGTTATTTTGACGTCGGTATTGCCGAGCAGCATGCTGTGACATTTGCTGGTGGTTTGGCTTGTGAGGGCATGAAACCAGTCGTTGCGATTTACTCAACATTCTTGCAGCGTGGTTACGATCAATTGATCCATGATGTTGCTTTACAAGATCTGCCTGTAGTCTTTGCAATGGACCGTTCAGGTTTAGTGGGTGCTGATGGTGCCACTCACGCAGGCGCTTATGACATCCCTTATTTGCGTTGCATTCCTAATATGTTGTTGATGGCTCCTGCTGATGAAGCAGAGTGCCGTGATTTACTCACCACCGCCTTTAAACAAAATCATCCATCGGCTGTGCGTTATCCACGCGGTGCTGGAGTCGGTGCAGTTGTGAGCAAAGAGCTCAAAGAGTTGCCGCTGGGTAAAGCAGAGATCAGACGCAGCACTTCAGGTCTACAAGGTAAAAAAGTAGCGATTCTTGCATTTGGTACTTTGTTGTACCCAGCCCTAGAAGTTGCATCTGACTTTGATGCAACCGTGGTCAATATGCGTTTCATCAAACCATTGGATGTTGATATGGTGTGCAAAATGGCCAAAGAGCATGACTTGATCGTCACTCTAGAAGAGGGTGCGATTGGCGGTGGAGCCGGTAGCGCTTGCTTGGAAGCTTTGTCAACAGCAGGCATAGAAGTGGCCACTTTGGTGCTTGGTTTACCTGATCGATTCGTTGATCATGGTGATCATGCCTTGCTGATGAAAGAGTGTGGTTTGGATGCTGCAGGCATCCGCAAAGCCATTGCTGAAAAGCTGGGAATTTCAGTGAAACAGCAAGCTGCGTAAAATTGCAGGACAATATGCCCATGAATGACATCAACACATCTTTCCTGAAAACATCTGCCATGGCAGATGTCCAGTCGTCCGTTGACCACCGCAACATCGTTATCGATCGCGTTGGTATCCGTGGCGTGCGCCATCCTATTCAAGTAAAAACGGAATCTGGCGTGCAACCAAGCGTTGCCATGATTGATTTGGATGTTTTATTGCCAGCAGATAAAAAGGGTACTCATATGTCCCGATTTATCGCTTTATTGCAAGACAGCCATGCGCCTTTGAATGCCCAAGAGATGCGTTTGATGATTGGCAAAATGTTGCCCTTGTTAGAAGCTCAGGCTGGTCAGATTTCTCTCAAATACACTCACTTCATCAATAAAACAGCTCCCATCTCAGGCGTGCAAAGTTTGCTTGATTACGATGTGACTTGGATCGCTAATGCTAAAAATGTGAATGGCCAAGTTGAAGTGGATTTGAAATTGCAGGCCGTTGTGCCTGTCACAAGTTTGTGCCCATGCTCAAAAGAGATTTCTGAGTATGGTGCTCACAATCAACGCTCACACGTGACGATGAATGTGACTTTGCAAAAAGACGTTGATTTAAGTATTGAAGATTTGGTCAGAATTGCTGAAGCAGAGGCTTCATGCGAATTGTGGGGTTTGCTCAAGCGTCCTGATGAAAAGTATGTGACTGAAAGAGCTTACGACAATCCAAAGTTTGTTGAAGATTTGGTGCGTGATGTGGCGGGTCGCTTAAAGGCAGATACAAGAATCAAATCGTTTGTTGTTGAAGCCGAAAACTTTGAATCAATCCACAACCACAGTGCTTACGCATTGATTCAGTCGGACTAATTTTTTAGAGTTATCACTCTAAATCATCCAGAGGCCATCTAGGCTTCACGTCAAATCCCCAATCTTTGCTTGCCAGTTGGGGATTTTTCTTTAGACGCATAGCGCCAGCAAAAGCAATCATGGCACCGTTGTCAGTGCACAAATGCATCGGTGGGTAATGAACCGAAAATCCTTCTTTGGCGCAAGATTGACCCAAAGATTCTCTGAGTTGTTCATTGGCGCCAACTCCACCAGCCACAACCAAAGTTGTTAAGCCAGTTTCTTTCAAGGCGTTGATAGATTTGCTGACCAGTACTTCCACGATGGCATCAACAAATCCTCTGGCGATATCTGCCTTCGCCGAATCACTCAAATGACCATCATGAGCAGCGGCTACTTTCTTAACTTGGGTCAGCACCGATGTTTTTAAACCAGCGAATGAAAAATCCAAATCACCAGAATGTTTCATGGGTCTTGGAAATTGATGAGTGTTTGGATTACCAGCTTTAGCTAAATTTGAAACGGCTGGCCCACCCGGATAACTCAAGCCCAACATCTTGGCCGTTTTATCAAATGCTTCACCAGCTGCATCGTCCAGGGTTTCACCAAGGATTGAATATTCACCTACTCCAGTGACTTTCATGAGTTGCGTGTGCCCACCTGAGACCAAAAGGGCCACAAATGGAAACTGAATATTGGCATCATCGGCCAAAAGCGGGGAAAGTAGGTGGCCTTCCAGATGATGAATCCCCAAAACAGGCTTATTCAGGGCCAAAGCCATGCCTTTTGCTACCGATGCTCCCACCAAAAGGGCTCCGGCTAAGCCAGGTCCTTGGGTAAAAGCGATCGCATCGATGTCTTTTAAGTCCCCAGATGTTTCTTTAAGTACCTGATTTATAAGGGGTATTATTCTTTTGATGTGATCTCGGGAGGCCAATTCAGGCACCACCCCGCCATAATCAATGTGCATGGCTATCTGAGAGTACAGGGCTTGGCCTAATAAGCCCATTCCAGCAGGCTTTCCAGCCTCCCAGGGGGCTGTATCGACAATCGCCACGCCGGTTTCATCACAAGAAGTTTCTATACCAAGTACTCGCATGACTGTATTTTGCCGTGCTACAATCTCGTTTTACAGTTTTTTCTGACTTTTTTTCAGAACCTTTTAGAGAACTACAGCATGACAACAATCCGCTTACGCGAAAACGAACCTTTTGAAGTAGCACTGCGCCGTTTCAAGCGCACCATCGAGAAGAACGGTCTTTTGACTGAGTTACGTGCTCGTGAGTTCTACGAAAAGCCAACAGCTGAGCGCAAGCGCTTGAAAGCTGCTGCTGCTAAACGCCATTACAAGCGTATTCGCAGCCAGATGTTGCCTAAGAAAATGTATTAATTTTTTCTCAGGCTGGATTTCTAGCCTTGGGATAAGACAAACCCACTGACGGTTATCCCGCAGTGGGTTTTTTCATTTGAGGAGTAAAGATGAGCTTAAAAGACCAAATCACAGAAGATATGAAAAATGCCATGCGTGCAAAAGACACTGCTCGCTTGGGAACCATCCGTTTACTGTTAGCTGCCATGAAGCAAAAAGAAGTGGATGAGCGCATTGAATTGAATGATGCTGCAGTGGTTGCCATCATTGAAAAACTGATCAAACAACGCAAAGACTCTATTGCACAATTTCAGGCGGCTAAGCGTGATGACTTGGTAGCAATTGAAAATGCTGAGCTGAGTGTTTTGCAGACTTACATGCCTGAGCAAATGTCTGAAGCCGAGGTGGCTGCAGTGGTTGCAAAAGCAGTGGCAGAAGTTGGTGCAAGTGGCCCACAAGACATGGGCAAGGTCATGGGCCTTGTTAAATCACAATTGGCTGGTAAAGCCGACATGGGTGTTGTCTCTGCGCAAGTGAAAGCTGCTTTAACAAAGTAAAGAATTGCCATAGACTAGCAACATGATTCCTCAATCCTTCATTGCTGATTTATTGAATCGCATCGATGTAGTCGAGGTTGTTGGACGTCATGTGACATTGAAAAAAGCGGGCGCCAACTTTCAAGGTTTGTGCCCCTTTCATAACGAGAAGTCTCCATCATTCAGCGTTTCACCAACCAAACAGTTTTATCACTGCTTTGGTTGTGGCGCTCATGGCTCTGCCATCAGCTTTCTCATGGAGCATTCAGGTTTAACGTATGTGGATGCCATTGAAGAATTGGCAAGATCTGCTGGCTTGACTGTGCCACGTGAAGAACGTAGACCGCAAGACCTCGCCAAACAACAGCAAGCCATTGCTTTAAGTGAAGTCATGTCACCAGCTGCTGATTGGTACAAGCAACAACTAAAACAAAACACACGCGCCATTGATTATTTAAAAGGTCGTGGCTTGAGTGGAGAAATCGCCAAGCGATTTAACTTGGGTTATGCACCAGACTCTTGGCAAGGATTGGAAGCTGTTTTTGGTTCTTATTCTCAAGACTCAATCGCGAATGTATTGGTTGAAGCTGGATTGATTATTCAGTCTGATGCCAAACGCTATGATCGCTTTCGTGATCGAATCATGTTCCCGATTCGCAACCCGAAGGGACAGGTGATTGCTTTTGGTGGACGCATCTTGGATGCGGGTGAGCCTAAGTATTTAAATTCTCCAGAAACACCACTGTTCTCTAAAGGCAATACTTTATATGGTTTATTTGAAGCACGACAAGCCATCAGAGACAAGGGCTACGTGATTGTTTGTGAAGGCTATATGGATGTGGTGGCACTCGCTCAATTGGGCTTTGCCAATGGTGTAGCAACTTTGGGTACAGCCTGTACAGCTAATCATGTCAGAGCTTTGATGCGTCAAACAGATCGCATCATTTTTTCATTCGACGGTGATGCTGCAGGTCAGCGTGCTGCGAAGAGAGCGCTAGAAGCTTGTTTGCCGATGATGGCAGACGACAAAGAAATTAAATTCTTATTTTTGCCAACCGAGCATGACCCTGACAGTTTTGTCAGAGAGCGTGGAGCACCAGCTTTTGAAGAAGCTGTTCGCCAAGCAATGCCACTGTCTTCATTTTTGATTCAGGTGGCCAATGAAGGTCATGATTGGAATACGCCAGAAGGTAGAGCACAAACGCAACACGCAGCCAAGCCACTGTTGTTGTCCATGCCTGCGATCGCATTAAGAGCTCAATTGATTCGTGAGTTGGCACAAAGAATTGGCATCACTCCTGCAGAGCTCGAATCATTTTGTGGATTCAAGCCGGTTGTTGAGCCAAAACAAATGACACCGGTCACTAATGCTGGAAATGATAAATACATGAGTGCTGGCGCTAATGGTAAAAAACCATGGACCAAGAAAGCACCAGTTTCATCAGGTCCTCCTCCGACAGCACCAACGGATTTGGCAGAACAAATCCTAAGAATTCTTTTGCAGTTCCCATTTTTTGCCAGAAATCTTGAGCCTGAAGCTAAGCGTTTGATTTTGGGAGCAGCCCAAAAAAGATCAGAGAAAGCCATGGCATTGATGGCGGACTTGATTTTCCAGTGTGAACAAATGCCATCAAATGTTGGCTTTGCGGTATTTCAAGAACAATTGGATCGGGCGCCTTTGGCCAAGTCCTATGCCATTCTTCGTGAAAGAATCATGCAAAGCGATTTAACCGAAGATGTTGCCAAAGAAGACTTTTACAGTACCCTCAAAAAGTTGGAACACATTGATTTAAAAGATCAAATGACTGAAATTGCTGCCAGGATAGCCGCTGGGCAAACCCAGGAGGGTGATATTGAGCGCTATCGTCAATTAATGACAAAACTCAAATAATCTGGAAAATCTGTAACTCACCGACTATAATACAAAGTTTCCGAATTTCTAATGAAATTCAATAAGTTAGCAGTTCTGTAACTTCTTAGTCTATTAAAGTGAGTGAGTACTAACATTATGCCAGCATCCAAAGCCAAAAAAGTTGTTTCCAAGGCAAGCCCTAAAAAAGTAATTGCAAAGCCAGTAGCTAAGAAGCCAGCTCCTAAGAAAGTAGCGGCCAAGCCTGCGGCTAAAAAAGTAGCCAAGCCAGTGGCTAAAAAACCTGTAGCTAAACCAGTGGCCAAGAAGCCTGCTGCAAAAGTTGCCAAGCCAGCACCTAAAAAAGCAGTAGCAAAGCCAGTCGCCAAGAAAGCTGCTGCGAAACCTGTTGCTAAAAAATCTGTCAAAGCAGTTGCTAAGCCAGCCCCTAAAAAAGCCGCAGCAAAGCCTGTAGCTAAAAAAGTCATTGCCAAGGCTCCAGCTAAAGCTGCTAAACCAGTGAAACCAGCTAAGCCAGTCAAGCCAGCTAAGCCTGCAGTAAAGACAGCAAAAGAATTAAAAGAAGAAGCTAAGTTAGCGAAAGCTTTAGCTAAAGAATTAGCCAAAGCAGAAAAGCAAAATGCGGCCAAGAAAGCTAAAGAAGAAGCGGCAAAGTTGGCTGTTGCCACTGATGAGAATGGTGAGCCAATCAAAAAAACACGCGGTCGTAAACCAAAGCCAGTCGAGCCAGTTGATCCAAATGTGGACAACCGCACAGACCGTCAAAAAGCGCGTGATCGTAAAGCAAAAGAAAAAGCATTGTTACAAGAGTTCAATGCTCAAAAGTTAGGTAGTGAAGAACAGCAAGAGTTACGTCGTGCTCGCTTGAAGCATTTGATCAAGATGGGTAAGTCACGTGGCTACTTGACGCATGGCGAAATCAATGACGTGATGTCAGATGAAATCTCTGACTCTGATTCATTGGAAACATTGATCAGCTTGTTGAGTGATATCAGCATCACTGTTTACGAACAAGCTCCTGATGCAGAAACATTGTTGTTGAATGAAAATGCGCCATCTGCCACAACCGAAGAAGAAGCTGAAGAAGAAGCTGAAGCAGCTTTATCAACCGTTGACTCTGAGTTTGGTAGAACAACCGATCCAGTGCGCATGTACATGCGTGAGATGGGTACTGTTGACCTTTTGACTCGCGAAGGCGAGATCGTTATTGCCAAGAAGATTGAAGCCGGTCTTAAAGAGATGGTGATGGCATTGTCAGCATGCCCTGTGACGATTTCTGAGATTTTGGACAACGTTAAGAAAATCGAAGAAGGCACGATGGAGATCGATGAGTTTGTCGATGGTTTGGTTGATCCAAATGCAGAAGACATCCCAATGACTGCCGTTGAGGAAGAAGAGCCTCTTGAAGATGAAGAAGGTGAAGAGGGTGATGGTGAGTCAGGTGGCGGCGGTGGCGGTAATACTGCATCTGCCAAGCAGCTTGAAGAATTAAAGCAACTCTCTTTGGTTAAGTTCGTGGTGATCCGCAATCAATTTGAAAAGATGCGCAAAGCTCACGAGAAAGAAGGCTACAACTCTCCTGGCTACAAAAAAGCACAAGAAGCGATTCGTAATGAATTGATGGGCTTCCGCTTAACAGCCAAGTCTGTAGAAAAACTTTGTGACACGATGCGCAAGCAAGTGGATGAAGTTTGGGCCTTAGAGCGTGGCTTGGTTCGAGTACTTGTTGATAAAGTGGGAGTACCACGTGGTGAAGTTCTAGCAGCTTTACCAAAACAAGCATTGAACCTGAAGTGGTCTTCAATCTTGTTAAAAGATGCCAAGTCTTACTCAGCTGTTCTTGAAAGAAACATTCCTGCAATTCAAGAAATTCAACAAAAGTTAATCGATATTCAGAATAACGTGGTCTTGCCACTTCCAGAACTAAAAGAAGTGAACAAGAAGATGAACGAGGGCGAAAAGCGTGCTCGTGCAGCTAAACGTGAAATGACTGTTGCCAACTTGCGTTTGGTGATTTCGATTGCTAAGAAATACACCAACCGTGGTTTGCAGTTCTTGGACTTGATCCAAGAGGGCAACATCGGTTTGATGAA
>CALKUJ010000147.1 GCA_937996825.1 uncultured Polynucleobacter sp.
AGGTCTTCGAGGGTGTTGCTGATGAGATTTAATTGTTCGGCTTCCATGGTCGGCCATTATAAAGGGTCATCGAGAGCTTCTATGTGTAATTGAGCTCTGGCAACACCTTGATAATGGTCTGTAACGACCCGATACGCTAGTCTGGCAGGGTTTGGGAGGGTTGCGTTTCTTGAAAACCAGATGCCGTTCAGTGATTTTGGATGGCTTGAGCCATTGGAATTAATCGCTTTTAACTGGACCCGAAGGTGTTTTTCCTGAATCAAGGTCTGACTCAATACTTCAAACTCACCAACAAATATCGGGGCTGGAAATCCTTGCCCCCATACTTCGTTAGCCAAGATGGTGCCTAACTCAGGATCAATGAACTCTGGGTCAAGTTGGCCATCATGGGCCAGTTGGCGTTGTAAAACTTCTGGGGTCATCAAGCTTTGAGCAACTTCCTCAAAGCATACTTTGAATTTTTCAAAAGAATCTTCGGCAATGGTTAAGCCAGCTGCCATCGCATGACCACCAAACTTCAATATCAAATCCGGGTGTTTTTTTGAAACCACATCCAAAGCATCTCTCAAATGAAACCCTTGTATTGATCTACCTGAGCCCTTAAGAACAGCCTGTCCTGATTCTTCACCAGGGGCAAAAATCAGGGTGGGGCGATGAAACTTCTCTTTTAATCGTGATGCAACAATGCCAATCACCCCCTGATGCCAGGATTCATTGGCCATGCACAGCGTGGCTTGCTCGCCTACTTGAATATCTACCAGACTGGCCAGAGCAGTTTCTTGCATGCCTGCCTCGATGGTTCGGCGTTCACGATTCATGCGATCAAGCTCGTGAGCCAATCTCAATGCATCTTCAAAAGATTCGGACAGTAAACATTGGATGCCCAAAGACATATCAGCCAATCTGCCGGCAGCGTTGAGGCGAGGGCCTAAGGTGAATCCAAGGTCAAAGGAGCTCGCGCGATTGGGATCTTTTCCAGCAGCGATGTATAAAGCTCTGATGCCCGCTTGCATTTGCCCACTTTTAATTCTCTTGATACCGTTTGAAACCAAAATACGATTATTTCTGTCTAAGGAAGCGACATCGGCCACCGTCCCAAGTGCCACTAAATCTAGGAGATTTTCTAAACGAGGTTGATTTTCTGCAGTGAAGACACCTCGAGCACGTAACTCGGCACGCAATGCAATCAACACATAAAACATCACACCTACGCCAGCCAGTGCCTTGCTTGGAAACGTGCAATCAGCTTGATTGGGATTAACAATCCATGCTGCTTTGGGGAGCTGGTCAGCGGGTAAGTGGTGATCTGTGACTAATACTTCAATACCTAATTCTTGAGCTCTTTCAACGCCGGCAACGCTGGCGATGCCGTTATCAACGGTGATCAAAATATCTGGTTTTTCAGGAAGATTGGCGACTAAATCAACCACCTCTGGTGTTAAGCCATATCCCAAAGTAAAGCGATTGGGAACAAAGTAATCAATCTTGATGTTCCATGGAGCGCCAAGTGCTCGCAAGCCTTTGAGACCAACAGCACAAGCAGTTGCACCATCACAATCATAGTCAGCAACAATCAGTAATTTTTTACCTGCTGCTATGGCATCAGCTAAGTACTTTGCGGCTGATTCACAATTTTTAAGTTGTGCTGGTGGAATCAGGTTTTTGAGTTCCAGTAAAAGCTCCTCTGGTTTTTCAACACCACGAGCAGCAAATAATTTAGCTAAAACTGGATGTGTGCCGCTTTGTTCAAGCCAAGTGGCACTTTTTTCAGAATACTGGCGCTCTTTGAATTGAATACTCATGAGCGAAGCATATCCTGAAGTGAGCTGGCAACAGGTTTTTTCCAAAGAGCAAAACCTTTTTTGGGCAGCTGCTCAATCGTGATCATTCGAGATCTTTCTTGACCTTCTGGGAAGTCGATCAATTCAATTTCTTTGATTTGATGATTGATCAAGGCTTCACAAGCTTGTTGCCAAACCAGTTGTGATGTGGGATCAGTTGCTGATAGCAGTGATATTGCATGACCCCAAGTTAAGTGATTGAGTGAAGTGACATGAGGCTTTTGAAAATGAGATGCGAGTAAGTTCAGGCAACCATCAGAGCTGTGCCATTGTTTTGCTTGCAACAACCTCTCATCGGGCTTGATATCAGCCAGCTTGCCGTTGCCACTGATCCACACTGAATTGATGCTGAGCATACCCTCAGCTTGCCTAGCTTCATTGACTGGGTGATTGAACCAAATCATCTGAATCTCGTTTTGCCATTTGCGCCATTGACGAGCAACACCTTCTACAGAAGTATCAGATGGCATCCAATGATCAATATTTCGTCCCTCTGCTTGTGCAGTGCTGACAGTTGATAAGGTCTCAAGAGCTGGAGATTCAATGAACCATTTATGAGGCATGGCTCTGTGAGTGACTGAGCTCATTTCCGCGAAGATTTCTTTCACTGAATCAAAAAGAGCGTCGGCTTCTGATGCTTGGATGTCTAGTATTTGTGTGCTGGTTAAAACCAGATGATCTCTGGCCGCATGAATGTGAATGGGTTCAATACGAGCAATGCATGTTTCTGGGTGAACCGAAATCCCCTGCGATTGAAGTTCTAAAGGTGCACTAGCATTTTGGCTACCTAATAAAAACTTCTCATAGGGCAGGCCACGATCAAATGACTCTTGATTAGGGCTATCGGCAATAACGAGGGTGTATTTCATAACCTTGATTTTATGTGGCATTTAGACCTTCTGTCCAAGAGCAAGCTAAACTCTTTCATATGAATATCTGGCCGATTGAACTCGAAATCGCATGGCGTTACACCAACGCCAGGAGAAAAGGCGGAAAAAACAAGGAAACAGGCTCTAAAGACGGGTTTTTGTCATTTATATCGTCTGTATCAATGTTGGGGATTGCCTTAGGTGTCGCCGCTTTGATTGTGGTTTTATCAGTCATGAACGGCTTTCAGAAAGAGGTTCGTGACCGGATGTTGTCTGTTTTGTCGCACGTGGAGATTCATGCGCCAACTGGTTTGGGTGAATGGCAGCCTTTAATAACAAAAGTTCAAGAGAATAAGCGTGTCATTGGTGCGGCACCAATGATCATGTCTCAAGCTTTGATCAGTCGAAGCGATGTGATGCGAGGTGTGGCACTTCGGGGCATTGATCCAGATCTTGAGGGCAAGGTATCTGATATACCGAAACATTTCATTCAAGGGCAGATCAATGCTCTTAAGCCGGGTGAATTTGGTTTGGCTTTAGGTGCTGAATTGGCTGGAATACTCGGCGTTCAATTGGGTGATCGAATCACCATCATGGTTCCTGAAGGGGACATCAATCCTGCTGGGATGACCCCGCGCATGAGGGCCTTTAAATTAATTGGCATCATCGATAGTGGCCATTATGAATTTGATAGCACTTTGGCCGTTGTTCATTGGAAGGATGCGGCAGCCTTGCTTCGATTAGATGGTCCTTCTGGTTTGCGTCTTAAATTAGATGATATGCAGTTGGCCGCTAAGGTGGCTGATGAATTAGCTTCTCGTTTGCCTGGTCTTTGGGTCAAAGACTGGACCAGACAAAATAAAAACTGGTTTGCCGCTGTTCAAACAGAAAAACGCATGATGTTCATTATTTTGACCTTGATTATTGCTGTAGCGGCCTTTAAT
>CALKUJ010000148.1 GCA_937996825.1 uncultured Polynucleobacter sp.
TTCGAGCTAGTGGTTTTGCAACCCTTCGCAAGAAGCTGGATTTATCCGCAGAACAGATGGGAAAGTTGATTGGCGTTTCAGCGCAATCGGTCTATCACTGGGAAGCGGAGAAATCGCGGCCTCGTACGAGCCAACTCCCATCAATTGCGGCTGCACGCAAGCTGACGAAGAAAGAGGCTTGGGCGAAGTTAGGTCTCTGATCAAACATGCGTGAACGGCATAACGTCTACGTCATTGAATTAGACAAAGACGTTCTTTACGAGGCCATGTTCAAGAACAGAATATGAGAGAACACGTGTTCCAAATACTTGGCGTGTATCGAACTTTTGCAGACCGAAGATTTAGATCGCAATTCGATTTAAGACTTCTAACTTTTGTTCGAGCGTATATCCCACCGTTCCGTAATTGTTGAACTCCGACCCACCGCTTGAGTGCCCCGTAATGCTCTCAGCTAAACGAGTTGGAATGTCGTTACGAGCTTTCATCCTATCTATCAGCCCGTGTCTGAACATGTGACTCCTAAAGTCCAAATCAGCCAAATACTTGTTCATAGTTGCTGAGCAAGTATTGCTGCCGTGATAGTGAGCGTATTTAGGAACAAGCCATTCACTGCCCTCCTCCTTTGCAAACTCAACTAGCCTCTGAGCTGCAAACAATGAAATACCAACCAGAGGTACAGCCCGAATACTGCTGTTCGTTTTTCGGTTCGACAACTCGTTTCTTCGAACCCAAATATGCGGAATCGGATGATCCAACACACAGTCTTCGACTCGGGCATAGACGGGCTCAGATAGACGTAACCCTGTATTGAGTTGAATCAGTCCAACTAATTTGTAGGGTGTGAAACGAATCATCAACCTATGCTTAACCTCAAGCAACAGCTCATCAGTTATGACACGCATTGGACGACGAATCTCAACTCCTGAAATCTTCAGAGCTCGGAATGGACTAAATCTGTCAATATCAAGATAGCGAAATGCCACATTGAGCATTGCATTCAATATGGAAGTCTGTTTTCTAACTGTGACTGGCTTCAGCCCGAGGCCTAGCAAATAATCTCGAAATGCACAGGCATGTACGTATCTCAAATCTCTCAGCGGTAAATTACCCAATAGAGAGGAAAAACGGTTGAAGACATGCAGCACATCTCCTCTGAATTTACGATTGTCACTGGCATCACTCTCGTACAAGTAAATCGCCATTGCGTCTGAAAGCAAAGGATCTGCTCCAGCTTGCTTTCTATTGAAGTAATCAGCAATGATTTCGGCTAAGAAGTCTTCATCAAACTCAACGCCCTTTACCCGAACTAACCGCCGTAAGACAGGCTCTTGAAATGTGTTGGTAATTTCAAAATCACTGCTGCTCACAAAAATAATGTTTCAGTTTGTACGAACTAAATTTACTTTCAATAGTGCAAATGAGCAACCAAATTCAGTGGGGATTTTTGTTTTTCCCGCCAATTTAAAGCTAGTTTTAAATGGCCTGCTTTAGCTTAGCGCTTGCTTGAAAAGTTACAGCACGTCTAGCGGCAATCAACACGGACTCCCCTGTACGAGGGTTACGTCCTGGCCTAGCTTGCTTTGTACGTACTTGAAAATTCCCGAACCCTGAAATTTTCACATCCGTACCCGCAGCAAGTTCACGGGTGATCATTTCGAAGAATGCATCAATGAAATCCTTGGCCTCACGCTTGTTCAAGCCAATCTGCTCAAAAAGCAGGTCGGCCAATTCAGCCTTAGTGAGGGCTGGTGTTTCAATGCTGTCAAACGAGAGTTTCATGACGCAAATTATCGCAACCCTGAGAAACCATTTGCGCTATGCCTGTCGTGACCGTGAACCAAGATTTTTAAACACATAAAAAACCGTGAATTACCCCGTCTTTTGACCCTTTAGAGCGGTTTTTGGTCTCGCAATGGCTTGAGTGGGTTTTCTCTTCGATGGAAAACTAGCTCGTCTTTGTCCCGCTCACTGTAGCTATTGTTCATGGGTGCCACAGTGGTGGCTACTGGGGGCTTAGGCTGGATTGTTTGGGGTTGGGTGGGGGTTGGTGCTTTCTTGTTGAAGGTCTGATGTATTTGCTGGGCCAGCTGATGATTTTGCTGGGTCTGGGCATGCTTAGTTTGCGTGGGGGTCGGTTGAATTTGCTGGGGCTTAGGTAGAGGCTTTGGAGCTGGAGCCATGGGGGCTCGCTTTGGCTTGTGCCCTTTTGCTGGGGTGGTCTTACGTTTACCCATAGCCTTAGTAGTTACACGAGGTACACCCTTTGTCGCAGCTTTGGGGGTTGGCTTGGCAGCAACTGGGGCAATTGGGGGCTGGTGCTTAGGTATTGTTGATTGCTGGGGTAGCTGTCCAAACGTCGCCCATACCTTGTCTGATATCAAGCGCCAAAGTGCCAATTGATCCTCTGGGCTTATGATTTCTGTAAATCGCATAGTTGCTCTCCTTTCTCTACATTTATTTAGCAAAAAATCTGGGTTACGCAACTAAACTCAAAAGGCACACCTGTCGCTTTAAGAAAATGCCAGCAAAATTAAAAGTAGAAGTCGTAATAGCACGCTTGGCTGAGCGTGGATTTACTCTTGTTGGTGAATACGTTAATGCAAATACTCACACGTTAATTCGATGTTCAAAAGGTCATGAATGGACTGCGCAGACAAGGTACATCATCAATGCAGGATGGGGCTGCCCTCATTGCGCTGGAAATTTCAAACTATCAAAAGCAGAGATTGAGAAGCGATTAGAAGGCCGTGGCATTAGGTTAGTGGGCGATCAAACCGGCCTACGAAACAAAGTCACTTTTGCCTGTGAGTCTGGGCATGAATGGAAAGCTGAAATCAACACAGTTTTGAATCATCGATCTGGCTGTCCACATTGCGCAAAGAATGCAAAGCTAGACGCTCACACGATTAATGAACGCTTAAAACCTCGTGGCATTCAAATGATTGGTTCCTATCAAGGAACAAAAAATAGTTCCTTGTTTAGATGTCTCGTTGGACATGAGTGGGAGGTCGGCTTGGCTAGCGTATTAGGTGGAAATGGATGCCCAACCTGTAACGTTGACAGCCAAAGGTACACAACAGAAGAATTTATTGAGCT
>CALKUJ010000149.1 GCA_937996825.1 uncultured Polynucleobacter sp.
GAAGTTAGAGGTTAGGGCTGAGTTAAGAAAAATTTTCAGTGGCGCCTCTTTTGAACCTATCTTAAAAGAATGCGAAGCAATTCATAAGCGAGTGTTGCGTAGCAGAGTTTTTGTGGCATTGCACATGCATGCTGGTGATGGAAATGTCCACACCAACATCCCAGTTAACTCTGACAACTACGATATGTTGCAAGATGCCCACCAGGCAGTTGATCGCATCATGAAGTTGGCGAGATCTTTGAATGGTGTGATTTCAGGTGAGCATGGTATTGGTATTACAAAGCTTGAATACCTAACTGAATCAGAGATCAAAGACTTTAGATCTTATAAGTTGAAAGTTGACCCTGAGGGGCGTTTCAATAAAGGTAAGTTAATGCCTGGCGCTGACTTAAGGAATGCCTATACGCCAAGCTTTGGTTTGATGGGGCATGAGTCATTGATCATGCAGCAAAGTGATATTGGCGCGATTGCATCTAGTGTTAAAGATTGTTTGCGTTGCGGCAAGTGCAAACCAGTCTGTGCAACACATGTTCCTCGTGCTAATTTGCTTTATAGCCCGCGTAACAAGATTTTGGCTACGTCATTGTTGGTTGAAGCTTTCTTGTATGAAGAGCAAACAAGGCGCGGTGTTTCTGTGAAGCATTGGGAAGCATTCGATGATGTGGCAGCGCATTGCACGGTTTGTCACAAGTGCGTGACGCCATGCCCTGTCAAAATTGATTTTGGTGATGTGACCATGAATATGCGTAATTTATTGCGCAAGATGGGGCAGAAGAAATTCAATCCAGGTGCAACCGCAGCGATGTTCTTCTTGAACGCCACCAATCCTGAAACAATTCAGTTGACTCGAAAGTTGATGATTGATTGGGGCTACAAAGCTCAGCGTTTGGCGCACGATTTATTGAAGAAATTTGCTAAAGCTCAAACGGCCAAGCCTCGGTCAACTGTGACGAAGCCGCCAATCCAAGAGCAGGTGATTCATTTCATCAATAAAAAGATGCCTGGCAATTTACCGAAGAAGACTGCCAGAGCTTTATTAGACATTGAAGATTCTGATGTAGTGCCAATCATTAGAAATCCACAAACAACTTCTGTTGATACAGAAGCAGTGTTCTATTTCCCTGGTTGTGGATCAGAAAGATTGTTCTCTCAAGTCGGTTTGGCTACTCAAGCCATGTTGTGGCACGCAGGTGTGCAAACTGTATTGCCTCCAGGTTATTTGTGCTGTGGTTACCCGCAAAGAGGCTCTGGTGATTTCGATAAGGCGGATAAGATCATCACGGATAACCGCGTTCTTTTCCATCGCATGGCCAACACTCTCAATTACTTGGATATCAAGACGGTAGTAGTTTCTTGTGGTACTTGTTATGACCAGTTGGCAGGCTACGAATTTGAAAAGATTTTCCCTGGCTGCAGAATCATTGATATCCATGAATTCCTGTTAGAGAAGGGTATTAAGTTGGAAGGTGCCAAAGGGGTCAGATACATGTATCACGACCCATGCCACAGCCCAATGAAGTTGCAAGATCCTTTGAAGACAGTCAATAGCTTAGTGACTACTGATGATGGCACAGCTATTGCCAAGAACGAGCGTTGCTGTGGCGAATCTGGCACTTTGGCAATCACACGTCCTGATATCTCATCACAAGTTCGTTTCCGTAAAGAAATTGAAATGAAAAAAGGCGCTGATGAGTTAAGAGGTGATTTTGATGGTCAGGTGAAAGTTTTGACCAGTTGCCCTTCATGCTTGCAAGGCTTGTCACGCTACGACGAAGATTCTGGAACCAAAGCAGATTACATCGTGGTTGAGATGGCCAATCATTTGCTTGGAGCCAATTGGATGGCTGATTATGTGAAGAACGCTAATTCAGGCGGCATTGAAAGAGTATTGGTTTAATTATGAGCTCAACAGAAAAGGCACCTTTGCCTCAGAACATCATTGTTCATCAGCAATCGAAAGTTTTAGAGTTGGCTTATCAAGATAAAACCTATCATTTGCCATTTGAATTTTTGAGAGTTTGGTCACCGTCTGCGGAAGTTAGAGGGCATGGCGTTGGTCAAGAAACTTTACAAACAGGTAAGCGCGATGTTTTGATCAATACGATTGAGCAAGTTGGTCATTACGCCATCAAGCCAGTTTTCTCTGATGGGCATGACTCAGGTATTTTCAGCTGGGATTACCTTTATGACATGTGTCTCAATCAAGAGGAAATGTGGCAAGACTATCTAGACCGACTAGAGCAAGCTGGTGCTAGCAGAGACATTCCAATGGTGAAGGATGATGGACGCTCTTGTGGGCATTAATTAACTATGGCGCAAACTCATTTTGGTTATAAAACAGTTGATGAAACTGAAAAAGCAGGCAAGGTTGCTGAGGTTTTTCATTCTGTAGCAAATAAATACGACATCATGAATGATTTGATGTCAGGTGGTTTGCATCGTTTGTGGAAGCATTTCACCATCAGTAAAGCTGCTGTGAGACCTGGTCAAAAAGTTTTAGATATTGCTGGTGGCACAGGCGACCTATCATTGAGTTTTGCTAAATCGGTTGGTCTTGAGCGTGAAACAGGTGGCCAGGTTTGGTTAACCGATATCAATGCATCAATGCTTGGCTTTGGCCGTAACCGTTTAATTGATAAAGGCTACTATTTGCCATGCGTTCAGGTAGATGCAGAGCAAATACCATTTCCAGATAATTATTTTGACTTGACCACGGTTGCGTTCGGTCTGCGAAATATGACGCACAAAGAAGTGGCCTTGAAAGAAATGTTAAGAGTGATCAAACCGGGTGGAAAAGCCATGGTTTTGGAGTTTTCTAAGCCGGTTGATGCGATAAAGCCAATTTATGACGCTTATTCATTTAAGATACTCCCATGGCTAGGCGAAAAGGTTGCCGGCGATTCAGAGAGTTACAGGTATTTAGCAGAATCAATCAGAATGCATCCTGATCAAGAAACTTTAAAAACCATGATGGAAAGTGTGGGATTTGACAAGGTTGAATACCACTCCCTTACTGGTGGTATTGTTGCGTTGCATATTGGTTATAAATACTGATATTTACCGATTTTTTGAGAGGTTAAAAATGTTCAAGAAAAGTTTTGTTTATTTGGTTCTTTCTTCATTTGTGTTGATGGGCGCATCATTTGATGCCGACGCTAAGCGCATGGGTGGATCCAAAAATGTTGGTAAACAATCACAAAGCGTAACCCAAAAACAACAAGCTGCCCCAGCACAACCTGCTCAGGCACCAACTGCCGCGCCTGCTACTGCAGCTAAGCCTGCTGCTGCACCTGCCGCCGCACAACCTAAAAAAGGTTTTGGTATGGGTGGCATTCTAGGTGGCTTGGCTGCCGGCTTGGGTCTTGGTTGGTTGCTATCTCATTTTGGTTTAGGTGAAGCAGCAGCATCGTTTTTGATGGGCTTTTTAATGGTCGCCGCAGTTGCGATGATTGGTCTTTGGTTGTTTAGACGTTTCGCCAATAATGGCCAAGCAACATACAAGGCCAGCCCTGCTGGTGGAGCTCTATGGGACAACCAACAGCGCTTCGATCGTCAAGAGCCGGTGACAGTCAGTTCATCATCAGCATCACCAGTGGTTGAGGAAGCTGTTGCTGAAGTTGCTATCAAAGATTTTGATCAAGATTCTTTCTTGCTCAATGCAAAAAAACACTTTGTTCATTTGCAAGAAGCTTGGGATCGCGGCGACTTAGAGAAGTTGAGAGAGTTTGCAACTCCAGAAATGTTCGCAGAGCTTAATCAAGATCTTCAGGCTCGCGCAACTGAGCAGAATCGCACTGAAGTGTTAACGCTTGAAGCTGACTTGCTCGGCATTGAGTCACTACAGGATATTTATTTGGCCAGCGTACGTTTCTCAGGAATGATTCGTGAGCAAGCAGATGGCCCAGCTGAGTCTTTCGTTGAGGTTTGGAATTTAACCAAGCCTGTTAATGGTCAAGGTGGTTGGGTATTAGCTGGTATTCAACAGTTGGTCTGATCTGAAAACGATCGTACATGCTTTAAATCATTTACTGGCCCAAGAATCTTGGGCCAGTGATCTTTTACAAAAGCAAAAAGATAAAACAATCAAATTAGTTTTACCCGTGGTTGAAATGTCCTTGGTCGTCACTGATCAGGGACTTTTTGCTTTAGCAGACAAATCAAGCAGCGAGCCTAATGTCACATTAACGATTGGACCAGATGTTTTTAATGCTTATATTGCCGGTGGTAAAGACGCTGCTGTAAAGCATGTGAAAGTATCAGGTGATGTCGATCTGGCTCAGGCTGTATCTACCCTGGCTGGTCAGCTGCGTTGGGAGGCTGAGGAAGACTTATCTAAGTTGGTTGGTGATCCTATGGCACATAGAATCATGCAAGCGGCCCAGCAAAGTAAGCAATTTGGGCAAAATGTACTTCAGGATGTTGGTACTAGCGTTTTAGAATATCTTATTCATGAAAAACCAACGCTTGTAAAAAGAGAAGAATTAGTGCGCCATAAAGAAGAAATAAGACGTTTACGCGACGATGTTGAACGCATCGAGAAGCGTATAGAACGCTTGCTAGAAAGGACCTTGTGAAACAATTTTTTAGATTGTTCAAGATCCTTTTCACGATTTGGCGTTTTGGTCTTTTAAGGATAGTCAGAGATAGTCTGAAGCCTGGCTTGGTCAAAGTCATTTTGACGGCTATTTCTTGGACTACTCCAACAGGTTATACGCGTGGAGAAAGTCTGCGATTGGCTTTAGAGGCCTTGGGACCTATTTTTGTAAAGTTCGGCCAAGTCTTATCGACACGCAGAGATCTTCTGCCCCTAGATGTGGCTGATGAGTTGGCGAAGCTACAAGATCAAGTGCCGCCATTTTCTCAGGCCAAATCAATTGAGTTGATTGAATTGTCATTGGGTAAAAAATTATCAGAAGTGTTTTTGTCTTTTGATGAAAAGCCAGTGGCCAGTGCTTCTGTAGCCCAAGTTCACTTTGCTGTGCTGAAGGGAACTGAAAAGTACCCTGAATGGTATGGAAAAGAAGTGGCCATCAAAGTTTTGCGACCTGGCATTTTGCCCATCATTGAAAGTGATTTGGCCCTTTTGAGGGTGTTGGCTGGTTTAGTTGAGAAGTTATGGCGTGATGGTAAGCGTTTGAAGCCGCGAGAAAACGTGGATGAATTTGATACTTACTTGCATGATGAATTAGATTTAACACGTGAAGCATCCAATGCTAGCCAGCTTCGTAGAAATTTCGAGGGTTCTAAAAAGCTGATCATCCCAGAAATGTATTGGGATCTATGCGGCATCAATGTGATGGTGATGGAAAGAATGCACGGCATTCCGATTTCTCGTCTCGATGATTTGCGCGCCGCTGGTATTGATTTGAAAAAATTAGCATCTGATGGAGTTGAGATTTTTTTCACCCAAGTTTTCCACGATGGTTTTTTCCACGCGGACATGCACCCGGGTAATATTTTTGTGAGCGTTGCCCCAGAGACTTTTGGACGTTATATCGCTTTGGACTTTGGCATCGTTGGCGCACTTTCAGATACTGATAAAAATTATTTAGCACACAATTTTTTAGCTTTCTTTAATCGCAATTACAGGCGTGTTGCTGAATTGCATATTGAATCTGGTTGGGTTCCAGCTGATACTCGGGTAGAAGAACTAGAGGGTGCTGTGCGAGCTGTGTGTGAGCCTTATTTTGATCGCCCCTTGAAAGAAATTTCATTGGGCATCGTGCTGATGAGACTGTTCCAAGCGTCGCGCCGCTTTAACGTTGAAATTCAACCGCAATTGACCTTGCTTCAAAAAACGCTGCTGAATGTGGAAGGCTTGGGTCGTCAATTGGATCCTGATATGGATTTATGGAAGACTGCCAAACCAGTATTAGAGCGGTGGGTCGATGAGCAAATCGGCATCAGAGGCTTCATTGAGCGCCTGAAAACAGAGGCGCCACAGTGGGCTAAGTTAGTGCCCACTATCCCAAGATTGCTTGCTCAGTGGCTAGAGAGTAATCAAAAGCAGGGAAATACTTCTGATCAAGAGCTAATCCTCAAGTTAATGCTTGAACAGCAAAAAACCAAAAAATTAATTTGGGGAAGCATTCTTTTCATGGGTGGTCTTTTAGGTGGAACCTTATTTACGCTCAGTTGGCTGAGCTAAGCCCTATAATTTAAGGCTCCATGAAAAAATATTTTATTGCCGGTATCTTAGTTTGGACTCCATTGGCCGTCACCATTTGGGTGATGACTTGGGGCTTATCTGTTTTGGATGGCGTCTTTGGATCAGTGATTTCGGCATTGATGGCTGTATTGCCAGTTGACTTAACACCTGCCTTGCAATCGTTTAGAAAAATACCTGGTGTGGGTATCTTGATTGTGGTGTCAGTGATTTTGCTCACCGGTCTTGTTGCTGCAAATTTTGCTGGTCAGTGGTGGATTCGTTTATGGGATCAAATCATTACCCGTATCCCAATCGTTAAATCAATTTACTCAAGCGTCAAACAAGTTTCAGGCACACTTTTTTCAAGCAAAGGTAATGCTTTTAGAAAAGCAGTGTTAATTCCTTACCCAAGAAATGGATCCTGGACAATTGCATTTGTCACAGGTAATCCAGCGGAAGAAGTTGCTGGTAAGTTAAGCGGCGAGCATGTCAATGTGTTTTTGCCAACAACGCCTAACCCAACATCTGGTTTTTTTATGATCGTGCCTCGAGCTGACATCATAGAGTTGGATATGGGCGTGGAGGAAGCACTTAAACACATCGTTTCAATGGGCTCAGTGGCCCCTCTCAAAAATTCAGTCACACAGGCAAAGTAGGAAGTTTTATGTCAATGCGCAGTCATCAATGTGGCCAAGTCACAGAATCATTAATCGGTAAAGAAGTCACCTTAGCGGGTTGGGTGAATCGTCGACGCGATCATGGCGGTGTTATTTTTATCGACTTAAGAGATCGAGATGGTTTTGTTCAGGTTGTTTGCGATCCAGATCGCAAAGAAATGTTCTCGGCAGCTGAACAGGTGCGCAATGAGTACTGTGTACAAATCAAAGGTTTGGTGCGTGCACGTCCAGCAGGGACTGAAAATAATGATTTGGCCAGCGGTAAAGTCGAATTGCTTTGCCATGAGTTAAACATCCTCAATGCTTCTGTAACTCCGCCATTCCAATTAGAAGATGACAATCTATCTGAGACAACACGTTTGACTCATCGTGTCTTAGATTTGCGTCGTCCGCAAATGCAAAAGAATTTACGTCTACGTTATAACGTAGCGATTGAAACAAGAAAATATTTAGATCAAGCCGGATTCATTGATATTGAAACTCCGATGTTGACCAAGAGTACGCCTGAAGGAGCCAGAGATTACTTGGTGCCTTCTAGAGTTCATGATGGTCAGTTTTTCGCCTTGCCTCAGTCTCCACAGTTATTCAAACAGTTGTTGATGGTGGCAGGCTTTGATCGCTACTATCAAATCACCAAGTGTTTCAGAGATGAAGACTTGAGAGCTGATCGTCAACCTGAATTCACTCAGATTGACTGTGAGACAGCATTCTTGGATGAATATGAAATCCGTGACTTGTTTGAAAATATGATTCGTCATATTTTCAAAACAGTGATGAATGTTGAGCTGGCCAATCCATTCCCAGTCATGCCTTATTCAGAGACCATGGCACGCTTTGGATCAGATAAGCCTGATTTGAGAGTCAAGCTTGAGTTCACAGAGTTGACCGATGTGATGAAGGATGTTGATTTCAAAGTTTTCTCAGGCCCTGCTAATCAAGAAAACGGTCGCGTAGTTGGTTTGAAAGTTCCTGGTGGCTCAGTCATTAGTCGCAGTGATATTGATGATTACACCCAGTTTGTTTCAATCTATGGCGCTAAGGGCTTGGCTTGGATCAAGGTCAATGAAATTGCTAAGGGCCGTGACGGTTTGCAATCTCCAATCGTTAAAAATCTTCACGATGCAGCAATTGCTGAAATACTTAAGAGAACTGAAGCAAAAGATGGCGACATTATTTTCTTCGGTGCTGATAAAGCCAAGGTGGTCAATGATGCCATTGGTGCTTTGCGCTTAAAGATTGGTCATTCTGCTTGGGCCAAGGAAAATGGTTTGATGGAACAAACTTGGAAGCCAATGTGGGTTGTTGATTTCCCAATGTTTGACTATGACGATGATGCGGCACGTTGGGTTGCTTGCCATCACCCGTTCACAAGTCCAAAAGACGAGCATCTTGATTACTTAGAAACAGATCCTGGTAAGTGCTTGGCCAAAGCCTATGACATGGTTCTGAATGGCTGGGAAATTGGTGGCGGTTCAGTTCGTATTCACAAGGAATCTGTACAGAGCCAGGTTTTCCGTGCATTGAACATTGGTCCTGAGGAAGCTCAAGCAAAGTTTGGCTTCTTGTTGGATGCACTTCAGTATGGCGCACCTCCTCATGGTGGTATTGCTTTTGGTCTAGATCGTATTGTCACAATGATGACAGGTGCAGAGTCGATTCGTGACGTGATTGCTTTTCCTAAAACACAAAGAGCTCAATGTTTGTTAACTCAAGCCCCAAGCCCTGTTGATGAGAAACAATTGCGTGAACTCCATATTCGTCTGCGCAATACAGAAATGCCTGCATGAAAATCCCAATCTCGGTACTAGTCGTTATTTATACGGCTAGCAACGAGGTTTTGTTGCTGGAGAGAAAAGACCATCCTGGTTATTGGCAGTCAGTGACTGGAAGCCTTGATGCTCATGATGAGCCATTGATGCAAGCTGCGGCTCGCGAGCTTTTTGAAGAAACGGGTATTGATGTATCAACACTTGCCCCTAATTCTTTGCAATCCATGAATCAGCAGATTCAGTATGAAATTTATCCTCAATGGCGTCATCGTTACGGCGAAGGTGTGACTGAAAATACTGAGCATTGGTTCAAGGTTCTATTGCCTGGTCGTTTACCAATCACCTTGGCTCCTAGAGAGCATTTGGCCTACCAATGGCAGCCCATTGAAGTGGCAGCCTCACTTTGTTTTTCCCCTAGCAATCAGCAAGCAATACTCAAGCTTAATTCTGATTAGAATTAAGCCATGTCTCTTCTCAGAAAAGATCGTTGGCAAAATATCGAGCACCTTGATTTGTTGGAAGGTGGGAAAGATTATTTTTCTACGTTAGAAAAGTCTTTAGCAAAAGCGCAAAAGTCTATTTACCTTGAAACGTATATTTTTTCTGCTGATGATCAAGCCAAGCGCATAGCCAGTTTATTGAGCGCTGCAGCTTTAAGAGGTTTAGATGTCAAAGTTGTGATCGACTGGTTAGGCTCTAGTCCATTTGTATTTGAGCAGCAATTTTTGGAATCTGGTGTGCAGCTGACTTATTACAACCCTGCTTGGTTTGGACGATTCGGATTCTCTAGAACCCATCGAAAATTAGTTGTGATTGATGAGTTTGAAACTTTTGTTGGTGGTATTAATGTTTGTGCTGATGACCAATCTTCTGATGGGCAACCCTTAAAAGGGGTCAGATGGGATTTGGCGCTGCATGCGACAGGCGCTATTGTTGAAAAAGTACATGCAACTTTTTTAAGGCAATGGCAAAGAATGCAGCCCAATGCTCTTCATCCGCGTAATATCTTGAAAAGAATTTGGGACCAAGAGCTACCTTGGAATACCAGCCATTTTTTAGGTATTCGTCATGATCAAAAAGCCAGTTTGGCATTCATTGCCAGAGATAACTTGCATCATCGTCGTGATATTGAAAGAGCCTACTTAAAAGCAATTGGTCAATCAAGAGAGGAAATCTGGTTGGCAACCCCTTACTTCATGCCTGGGCGACGCTTTAGAAAGGCCTTGATAAGAGCAGCCGAAAGAGGTGTGGCTGTTAACTTATTATTGGGCAGAGATGAGTTCAGGGTTTTGAATTGGTCAGTACCAAATCTCTATGGACAGTTATTGGCCGCCAAAATTGCTATTTATGAATATCCCTCAGGCTTATTGCATGCCAAAGCCATGGTGGTTGATCGACGTTGGGCGACTTTGGGTTCATCGAACTGTGATCACTTATCGTTTCTTTTGAATCATGAGGCGAATTTGGTGATCAGAAATCATCCAGTGGTCAAAGAGATAAGATGGAAAATTGAAGACCAAGCTTTAGAAAAAGGCATCAAAGTTGATTCTGATCTTTATTCCAAAAGACCTTTTTGGGCCAAAGTATTTAATTGGGTCAGTTATGGTTTTGTTCGTTTCCTCTTGGTGTTTTTAACGGTGGGAACAAGAGATAGAGCACTGTCTAACTTGGGCGATTAATGACGAAAATGAAAAATAAACCATGAGACATTTGCAATCCCAAGATATTCAAAATAAATCAAATCATGAAAAAAGTAATGATTGGAAGGTGATTGCTAATTTATTGCCCTATCTATGGACTTTTAAAGGGCGAGTGATTTTGGCTTTGTCTTGCTTGATTGCCGCTAAGGTGGCGAATCTGGGCGTGCCAATTTTGCTCAAGTTTTTGGTGGATTCAATGAGTGTGCCACCAGGATTGCAAACTTTGATGGTTGTTCCTGTCGCACTCATCATTGCCTATGGCTTATTAAGGTTATCAGCCTCATTATTCACAGAGTTAAGAGAGCTCATCTTTTCAAGGGTGACTGAGAGTGCTGTCAGAACAGTTGCTCTTCAAGTATTTGAGCACTTGCATGCTCTGTCTTTACGATTCCATTTGTCAAGACAAACAGGTGGGATGACCAGAGATATTGAGAGGGGTACAAGAGGTATCCAATCATTGATCTCTTATTCTCTTTACAGCATTTTGCCAACAATGGTAGAGCTGGGTTTAGTACTTGGTTATTTTATTTGGGCTTATAACTATTTATTTGCTCTGATTACTTTGGTCGCATTGGTCTTATATGTGATTTTTACGATTGTTGTCACTGAGTGGCGCACAAAGTATCGCAAGAAAATGAATGAGCTTGATTCAAAGGCTCATCAAAGAGCGGTCGATGCTCTGATTAACTTCGAAACAGTCAAATACTTTGGTAATGAAGAGTATGAAACTAAGCGTTACGATGAGAATTTACGTTGTTTCAGAGAGGCTGCTATTCAGTCTCAGCGCTCATTGGCCATTCTGAATATCGGTCAGCAAACCATCATTGCCACGGGTCTGATTTTAATTTTGTGGCAGGCCACCATCGGTGTATCAAATGGATCAATGACCTTGGGTGATTTGGTGTTGGTGAATGTGCTGATGATTCAGTTATACATACCTCTGAATTTTTTAGGGGTGATTTATCGAGAAATCAAGCAAGCTTTGGTTGATATGGACCGAATGTTTAAGTTGCTTGGCACTGATCGAGAGATTGCTGATCAAGAGGGTGCTCAAGATTTGGTGATTAAGAATCCAGCATTGGGCCCTCACATTCAATTTCGTGACGTGTCTTTTTCATACGAGCCCAATCGCCAAATTTTAAAGGGTATTGATTTTGAGGTTCTGCCTGGAAAAACCACAGCTGTTGTTGGGCACAGCGGTGCTGGCAAAAGTACTCTAGCGCGATTGTTATTTCGTTTTTATGACGTGACCAAAGGTTCAATAGAGTTTGATCAACAAAATATTCAAGCGGTAACGCAAAAAAGTGTAAGAGCTTGTATTGGTATTGTTCCTCAAGACACAGTTCTATTTAATGACACGATTGCCTACAACATTGCTTATGGTCGTCCTGGAGCCTCTCAGCAAGAAATTGAGGCAGCGGCGAAAGCCGCACAAATTCATGACTTCATCACATCACTCCCAGATGGATATAACTCGGCGGTTGGAGAGCGTGGATTGAAGTTGTCCGGTGGTGAAAAGCAACGCGTAGCGATTGCTAGAACTCTTTTGAAAAATCCATCTTTTTTGATTTTTGACGAGGCAACCTCTGCACTTGATTCTGAGACAGAGCGTGCCATCCAAAAAGAACTGATGGCTTTGGCTAAAAATCGTTCAACTTTGATCATTGCTCATCGTTTATCAACCATTATTTATGCAGATCAAATCTTGGTGATGGATGATGGCTGCATCATCGAGAGAGGTACCCATGACGAGCTCTTATCTTTAGGCGGTCGTTATAGTGACATGTGGCAAGCCCAACAATCTCAATCCAAGCTAATATCCTGATATGACGATTAAAAATACCCCTGAATTTTTGCAAGCTGCATTTGATGCGGCCTTGAAAACCGCTGATCCTCAAGCGATGTTGCCAGATGGATTGCGCAAGACATTCAGCTCACCTTTAAAAGGTCGATGCTTGGTTTTAGGTGCAGGTAAAGCGGCGGCTTCAATGGCGTTTGCTCTTGAGCAATACGCGCAAGAGAATTGGCCTGAGGCAAAGCTTGAAGGCATGGTTATCACTCGTTATGGCCATAGCTTGCCCACTAAAATCATTCAGGTGATAGAGGCTGGGCATCCTGTACCCGACGAAGCCGGTCTCAATGGCGCTAAAGAAACCCTGCGTTTAATTAAAACTCTGCAACCTGGTGACCAACTGATTGCGCTTATCTCTGGTGGTGGATCAAGCCTTTTGACTTTGCCAGCTTCAGACCTAAGTATTCAGGATTTACAGGTCACTACTCAAGCACTATTGATGTCGGGCGCACCAATCGGCCAAATGAATATTGTGCGCAAGCACTTGTCTGCTATTTTGGGTGGTCATATGGCCAGAGAGGCTGCTGCTCGTGGTGCAAAGGTAGATGCCTTTTTGATTTCTGATGTGACTGGAGATCATCCATCGAGCATTGCTAGTGGACCTTGTGCGCCTGATGAATCTACATTTGCAGATGCACTTCAAATTCTTAAAGATTATGATTTACTTCAGGGTCAAATTCCAAAAGTAGTGACCGATTATTTGCAGAATGGTTTGCTTGGTAAAAATCCTGAAACACCAAAATCAGGCGATCCTATTTTTAAGAAAATCAACAATCATCTTTTGGCCACTGCCCATTCGTGTTTAGAGGCGGCGGCCAGGTATTGTGAATCCCAAGGTGTCAAAGCAGTGATCTTGGGAGATACGGTCATGGGAGAAGCCAAAGATGTGGCTTTGATGCAGGCGGCGCTGGCGCGAGAAATTTTTCTTCATGATCAACCGTTCAAAAAACCAGTGGCTCTTCTTTCAGGCGGTGAATGTACGGTCACAATTCCACGGGATATAAAAGGTCGTGGCGGTCGATGCAGCGAGTTTTTATTATCTTTGTATGTTGCTACTGGTGATATTCCTACCCTCTCTGCATTAGCGGCTGATACAGATGGTATTGATGGAAGTGAAGATAATGCTGGTGCGTGGTTTGCTTCAGAATCAAGAAAACTCATGAATAATGATCATCAATTAGCGAAAGATGGTTTGGCCAAACATGATAGTTATGGGTTTTTTAAAGATTTAAATACCTTGGTTCACACGGGTCCGACTTTGACCAATGTGAATGATTTTCGAATTTTGCTAATAGATAGTGAGTCTTGATACATGAGTTCAATCAATACAATTGAAATTACTCGTCCTGATGATTGGCATTTGCATGTCAGAGATGGAGATGTGTTGCGTGATGTGATTAAACACACAGCCAGTCAATTTGAGCGCGCCATCATCATGCCAAATTTAAAGCCGCCTGTGACTACTGCAGAAATGGCCGCGGCTTATAAGAAAAGAATCTTGGCAGCTCTACCGGCCGGAAGTTCATTCACACCATTGATGGTTTTGTATTTGACTGATAACACCTCAGCAGAGGAAGTGAAAAAAGCTCATCAAGAAGGTGTCGCTGGTTTCAAGCTTTATCCCGCTGGTGCGACAACCAATAGTGATGCAGGCGTGACTGATATTAAAAAGTGCGCCAAAGCCTTAGAGGCGATGGAGGCTTGCGGTATGCCTTTATTGATTCATGGAGAAGTGACGCATGCTGATGTCGATGTGTTTGATCGTGAGGCAGTGTTCATTGATCAGGTCTTAGAACCTTTAAGAAATCGTCATCCAGGTTTGAAAATTGTCTTTGAGCACATCACCACCAAGCAGGCTGCAAAATATGTTGAATCTGCAGACACTCAGCGTTTCGGCGCTATAGCTGCCACTGTTACACCTCAGCATTTGCTTTACAACCGCAATGCTATTTTTACTGGTGGGGTTCGTCCACACTATTACTGCTTACCAATTTTGAAAAGAGAAGAACATCGTCAAGAATTAGTGCGCGTAGCAACTTCTGGTAATCCAAGATTTTTCTTGGGCACTGACAGTGCGCCACATTACAAAGGTGCAAAAGAGAGTGCCTGCGGTTGTGCTGGATGCTACACAGCTTGGCATGCCATGCCTTTGTACGCAGAGGTTTTCGATCAGGCCAATGCCCTTGATCGCTTAGAAGCATTTGCCAGTCACTTTGGCCCTGATTTTTATAACTTGCCAAGGAATACAGGCAAGTTGATCTTGAAGCGTCAATCACAAGTCATCCCGGATGAGTTCCCGGTGGGAGATAGCACGGTTGTGCCATTACGAGCAGGTGAAAATCTTGCTTGGACAATAGTCGGTTAGACTAGCGGGGCAGAGTCGGTAAGGCAACCGCTGCCTTGGTAACAAGGGGGAGGAAAGTCCGGACTCCATAGGACAGGGTGATGGCTAACAGCCATCCACGGTGACGTGAGGAATAGGGCCACAGAGACGAGCGTATTTAGTTACGGTGAAACGCGGTAACCTCCACTCGGAGCAATCCCAAATAGGCAAGCGTTGAGGCGGTCCGCTGAGCTTGCGGGTAGGGAGCTTGATTTCACTGGTAACGGTGAAACTAGATGAATGGTTGCCCCTGCATGAAAATGCGGGCGACAGAATCCGGCTTACTAGCCGGCTCTGCACTTCTTACTTGACTTGATTACAGTTCGATCAATTCAATGCTGTGTGTGATTTCCGCAGTTTTGCCGAGCATGATGGTTGCTGAGCAATATTTATCATGCGAGAGTTCAACAGCCTTTTCAACACGGCTTTTATCCAAATTTTTGCCACTCACTTTGAAGGTCATATGGATCTTGGTGAAGATCTTTGGGTCCTCATTGGCGCGTTCAGCCTTCAAAGTCACCTGACAATCATGAATGTTTTGTCTAGCTCGCTTCAAAATCATCACAACGTCAAAACAAGTACATCCGCCGGCCCCAACCAACATCATTTCCATGGGACGAGGCGCTAAATTTCTGCCCCCTGCGTCGGGCGCACCATCCATGTTTACAAGGTGACCGCTGCCTGTTTCCGCAGAGAATGCCATGCCATCATTGCCCAACCATTTGACCGTTGTTTCCATAATTTCTTTCAAAAAATCACTTAGGGTATTAATTTAAGTATCAATGTTTGCCTTAGACAAAATAGAAAAAGTTCAATTAAAACAACAAGTTCCTTGAATAATTGAGGTTATTAACTATAATTTCTATTAACAAGCGATTATCTATTAATGATTTTAGCTAATTCTTTGTTTGTCTCCTCCACCCTCTAAAAGGTGGATTTCAGCCCAGGATATCTTCCTGGGCTTTTTTTTGCTACAATTTATGGCTTTCCTAGTTTGCCCATTAGGAAAGTGCTGTACCAGCCGTTACTTTTGAACTGCGAGCCTGCAAGCATAAGCGGAGCCAAAGGGATGATGAGATGGTTGTTTTTTTAGGGCTTAACAATTTAAGGTAATCATGAAAACTTTCTCAGCAAAACCGCATGAGGTGAAGCGTGAGTGGTTCGTGATTGACGCTACGGACAAAGTCCTCGGTCGTGTCGCCAGTGAAGTGGCACACCGTCTACGCGGCAAGCACAAGCCAGAATTCACCCCACACGTTGATACAGGCGACTTTATCGTCATCATCAATGCTTCTAAGTTGCGCGTGACTGGCACTAAGGGCTTGAATAAAAAATACTACACGCACAGTGGCTATCCTGGCGGCATCTACGAAACTAACTTCGACAAGATGCAAGCTCGTTTCCCTGGTCGTGCTCTCGAGAAGGCTGTTAAAGGCATGTTGCCTAAAGGCCCACTTGGCTATGCAATGATCAAGAAATTGAAAGTTTATGCAGAAGCTGACCACCCACACGCGGCTCAACAGCCAAGCGTTCTTGAGATCTAAGGAGCCGATATGATTGGAAACTGGAACTATGGTACTGGCCGTCGTAAGAGCTCAGTAGCCCGCGTATTCATCAAGGCTGGTAAAGGTGAAATTCTTGTAAACGGCAAGCCAATTGCTGAATACTTTGCTCGTGAAACATCACGTATGATTGTTCGTCAGCCGCTAGAGCTAACTAACCACGGTACAACTTTTGACATCAAAGTCAACGTATCAGGTGGTGGTGAAACTGGCCAAGCTGGTGCAGTTCGTCACGGTGTGACACGTGCATTGATCGACTACGATGCAGCTTTGAAGTCAACACTTTCTAAAGCTGGTTTTGTTACTCGTGATGCTCGTGAAGTTGAGCGTAAAAAAGTTGGTTTGCATGGCGCGCGTCGTCGCAAACAGTTCAGCAAACGTTAATTTTTTTGCTGTTCTACGAAAAGCCGCGCACTGCGCGGCTTTTTCTTTTCTACAATAGAGATATTGGAGGATTTAAATGATCAAAGTTGGCATAGTAGGTGGAACAGGCTATACAGGCGTTGAATTGCTGCGCTTGTTATCTCAGCACCCAGAAGTTCAATTAACGGCTATAACCTCTCGCAAAGAGGCTGGAATGCCTGTTGCTGAAATGTTTCCTTCCTTAAGGGGCAGGGTTGATCTTTGCTTTTCTACGCCAGAAGATGCCAAGCTCACAGAGTGCGACGCAGTTTTCTTTGCAACACCTCATGGGGTTGCTATGGCGCAAGCCAAAGAGCTTTTGGCTGCTGGGGTCAAGGTATTGGATTTAGCAGCAGACTTTCGTCTCAAAGACACTGCTGAATTTGAAAAGTGGTACGGCATGCCTCATGCGTGTCCAGACATTCTTGCTGAGGCAGTTTATGGCTTGGCAGAGATCAATCGTGAAGCCATCAAAAAAGCCAGAGTGGTTGGTTTAGCAGGCTGTTATCCAACGTCGGTTCAATTGGGCTTTGCGCCGTTAATTTCACCAAAATCAACGGGCGGTAAAAAACTGATTGATTTGAATGGTTTGATCTCTGATTCAAAATCTGGTGTTTCAGGGGCTGGACGTAAAGCAGAGGTGGGCACTTTGATGGCTGAAGCCAGTGATAACTTCAAAGCTTATGGCGTGAAGGGTCACAGACATCATCCTGAGATTTGCCAAGGCCTATCTGCCATTGCTGGTGGTGAGTCGGTGGGACTGACTTTTGTGCCTCATTTGACCCCCATGATCAGAGGCATTCATTCGACTTTGTATGCCCGTATTCTTCCTGAAGGGAAGGATGTTGATTATCAAAGTCTTTTTGAGAAGTTTTATGCGGGCGAGCCCTTTGTTGACGTGATGCCTGCTGGCAGTACACCTGAGACAAGATCCGTCAGGGGTAGTAACGCCTTGAGAATTGCTGTTCATCGTCCCCAGGGTGGTGATACTTTGGTTATTTTGGTGGTTGAAGACAATTTGGTGAAGGGTGCTTCTGGCCAAGGGGTTCAATGTTTGAACCTGATGTTTGGTTTGCCGGAAAAAACTGGGTTAAGTCATATTGCCCTGTTACCATAAACCCCTACAGCAATTATTGGCATTGAAGCCTACAATAGAGTGTATGTATTAAAAGGAGTTCTTTATGAGCGCGACACAAACAACACAAAGTACTGAAAATTTAGAGCCACCAATGCCGTTAGTCTTTACTGACAGCGCTGTGGCTAAAGTAGCTGATTTGATCGCTGAAGAAGGCAACCCAGATTTGAAATTGCGCGTATTTGTGCAAGGTGGTGGTTGCTCAGGTTTTCAGTATGGCTTCACATTTGATGAGGCAGTGAACGAAGACGACACATTGGTGACCAAAGATAACGTGACATTGTTGATTGATTCAATGAGCTTCCAATATTTGGTTGGCGCAGAGATTGACTACAAAGAAGATATCAATGGCTCACAGTTTGTGATCAAAAATCCAAATGCCACAACAACATGTGGTTGCGGATCTTCTTTCTCAGCTTAATGAATTAAGCAGGGTAGTGCGCGCCAAGTACGCGCAAACCTTTCGCACCAGTGACAGCCGGCAAATTTGCTGGCTGTTTTCTTTGGTGGGCCCAAGCTAGCCAGGCAAAGGCAGCGGCCTCAACGGTTTGAGGGTCAAGGCCTTTGGCCGCAGTGCTCTGAATATTTTCTTGAGGTATCCAGGTGCAAGCATTTTTTATCTGCGCAATGAGCTGCTTATTTTTAATGCCGCCGCCACAAATTAATAATCGTTGAATTGTGGAAGCATACTGTTTGAGGTCTTGAGCGATTGATTGTGCTGTGAGCGCCAATAAAGTTGCCTGAACATCTTCTGGTTTTTGATTGAGGCAATCATTCATCGTTAAATGATGATTGAGCCATCCGGGGTTGAATAAATCTCTACCCGTACTTTTTGGCGGAGCTTTTTTAAAGTAATCATCGCTGAGCATACTGCTTAAAAGCTTTTCAATCACTTGCCCTTTAGCGGCCCATTGACCATCATCATCAAAAGATTGACCAAGAGATTGTTGGACCCAGTGGTCCATCAGCACATTGCCTGGGCCACAATCAAAGCCAATCATTTTCTCTTCTTGATTGGCAGGGATGAGACTTAGATTTGCAATTCCACCAATGTTTAAGATCGCTAAATCTTCCTTGCAGCCAAATTGTGCCGCATGAAAAGCTGGCACCAAAGGGGCGCCTTGACCACCGGCAGCAATATCTCTACTGCGAAAGTCAGCGATGACGTCAATGCCAGCCAATTCTGCTAATAAAGCTGGGTTAAGCGATTGTTTCGTATAACCAATGCCATCATGGGTTTGAGGTTGGTGACGAATCGTTTGGCCATGAGCCCCAATGGCCCTGATATCAGATGGCTGAAGTTTTGCCTCCTGAAGGATGGCTACACAGGCCAAATGGTAGTGCTGGGCCAAATGGTTAGCTGCCAGAGCCTCTTTGTGAAGCTCATTTTGGCTGGGAGACTGAAGATCAAAATAGGTATTTTTGAGGGATTGCTCAAAGGGAACATCTTTGTGACATAAAACAGAGGTTTGCCCGTCATCGGAAATTTCTGCTAAAACAGCATCAATGCCATCCATGCTGGTTCCGGACATGATGCCAATATAGTAATTCTTCATAGGGTTGACTCTTAAGTGATGCGACAATGATGCTCTAAGAAATTAATGTAACCGATAGATTATGTCTTTAGCTAACGAGAATAAAACAGAACAAGTTAAATATCCAATCACAGACCGTGTTTTGGAGGCCATGGAGGTCTCAAAACGTGGCTGTGATGAGTTATTGGTTGAGGCGGAGTGGTTGACCAAATTGGCCCGTAGTGAAGCCACCAAGACCCCTTTAAGGATCAAATTAGGCTTAGATCCAACGGCCCCTGATATTCATTTGGGTCATACCGTTGTTTTGAACAAAATGCGCCAACTACAAGATTTGGGTCATACGGTCATTTTCTTGATTGGCGACTTCACCAGCATGATTGGTGACCCATCTGGCAGAAATGCCACGCGTCCTCCTTTGACCAAGGAGGAAATTGCGGTCAATGCTGAAACTTACTATAAGCAAGCGAGCCTGGTTTTAGATCCAAGCAAAACTGAAGTGAGATACAACAGCGAGTGGAGCGATCCATTGGGTGCTCGGGGCATGATTCAGTTGGCAGCCAAGTACACGGTTGCCCGAATGTTAGAGCGTGATGACTTCACCAAGCGTTACAAAGGTGGCATACCTATTTCTGTCCATGAATTTTTGTATCCTTTGATGCAAGGTTATGACTCGGTTGCCCTGAAAAGCGACTTGGAGCTCGGCGGTACAGATCAGAAGTTCAATTTATTGGTTGGTCGTGAACTACAAAAAGAATATGGTCAAGAGGCTCAATGTATTTTGACGATGCCTTTGTTGGTTGGTACAGATGGCGTTGATAAGATGAGTAAGTCTAAAAACAACTACATCGGCATCAGCGAAGCATCTGGTGAGATGTTCGGTAAGTTGATGAGTATTTCTGATGAGTTGATGTGGAGTTATTTCACATTACTTTCTTTCAAGCCACTTGCCGAGATCGCCAAAATGAAAGAAGAGGTTTCATCTGGCAGAAATCCTCGTGACTTTAAAGTGGCCCTTGCTCAAGAAATCGTGACGCGTTTTCACGATAGTGGCGCCGCTGAAAAAGCATTAGAAGATTTCAATCATCGTGCTAAGGGTGGTGTACCAGATGATATTCCTGAGATTGCATTGACTGGGGCGCCGATTGGTATTGGTCAGTTGCTCAAGCAAGCTAATTTAGTGCCTAGTACATCTGAAGCCATGCGTAACGTTGAGCAAGGTGGGGTAAAGATTGACGGTGCCACTGTCTCTGATAAAGCATTGAAAGTGGAGGCAGGAACATTTGTGGTCCAAGTAGGTAAGCGCAAATTTGCCAAAGTAACTCTGTCTTAATTGATGACTGTTATTTATTTAATTCGCCACGGCGAAACCTTGTGGAATCGTGAGAAGCGCTTGCAGGGTCACATAGATATTGGTTTGAATGAGCTTGGCCATCAACAAGCTGAGCGTCTTGCTAAAAGCTTGGTTGATAAAAAAATTTCAGCCATCATTTCCAGTGACTTAAGCCGTGCCATTGATACAGCTAAACCAATTGCTCTTCATCATCAGCTAGAACTGAATCTTGATCCGGCTTTAAGAGAAAGACACTATGGCTTGATGCAAGGCTTGAGCCATCAAGAAATTGCTGACCACCACCCTCAACATCATCAAGCTTGGAAAAAGAGAGATATCCATTTTCAACCAGAAAATGGTGAGAGCTTGGCACAATTTAATGACAGAGTGGTCACAGCGATTGCTTCTTGGGCTGAAAAATATGCCGGGCAAGAAATTGCGATTGTGGCGCATGGTGGAGTCTTGGATTGCTTGAACCGAGCTGCTCGAAAAGTGGCTTTAGATGTGGCCAGAGATTTTGAGATATTAAATGCAAGCTTGAATACTCTGACCTATCAGAATGGAGAATTTGCTTTGGTTCATTGGGGTGATGTCAATCACCTGCGAGATGGTCTAGGTCAGCCGAGCAAATCTTTGGATGAGGTCGACGGTAGTCCTAGGTGAGCGTAAGCCAGTGGAGTAGCCACTCTGCCTCGAGGCGTTCTTTGTAAAAACCCTTGTTGTATCAAATAGGGTTCAATCACATCTTCAATGGTTTCTCTTTCTTCACTGATCGCTGAAGCCAAGTTATCAACGCCAACTGGTCCGCCATCAAATTTGTGCACGATGGCTTCAAGCAGTTTTCGGTCCATCACATCAAAGCCAACGGCATCAACGTCTAGCATTGACAGAGCAGCATCAGCGATGCTCTGAGAAATTTTTCCATCAGCTTTAACTTCTGCGTAGTCTCTCACGCGACGCAGTAGGCGATTGGCAATTCTGGGGGTGCCTCTTGAGCGTTTGGCAATCTCCAGAGCACCACCATCATCTAAGCCTGCATTCAAGAGATTGGCTGAGCGTTTCACAATCGTCGCTAATTCTTCAATTGAATAGAACTCGAGGCGGGCAACAATACCAAAACGATCACGCAATGGGTTTGTGAGCATGCCTGCTCGTGTGGTCGCACCAATGAGGGTGAAAGGCTTGAGATCAAGTTTGACGCTTCTAGCAGCAGGACCATCACCAATCATGATGTCGATGGCGTAATCCTCTAAAGCCGGATAAAGAATTTCTTCGACCACTGGAGATAGTCGATGAATCTCATCAATGAATAAAACATCATTGGTTTCTAGATTGGTCAGTAGTGCTGCCAAATCACCTGGACGGTCTAAAACAGGACCACTGGTTTGGCGCAAATTAACACCCATTTCGCGCGCAATGATGTGTGCAAGCGTTGTCTTGCCAAGCCCTGGTGGACCAAATAAGAGTACGTGATCAAGGGCTTCTTGACGTTGCTTTGCCGCTGAAATAAAAATCTCTAACTGTTCACGGGCTTTTTTCTGACCAACATATTCTTCAAGCTGTTTTGGACGTAAAGCACGCTCCAATGCATTGTCATCCGTACTTGCGGCAGCCGTCACCAATCTCTCTTCTTGAGAATCAAATGATGGGGTGATGTCGTCAGTTTTAATGGCCATGAAGAGAGTTTATAACTATTTCTACTTTGACTTATGCCTTAGATAAGGCTTTGAGTGCCAACCTGATGCCATCGGATACTGAGCTGCCTGGGCTGACTTGTTTGAGTGCAATCTGAGCTTCCTTATCGGAATAACCCAAAGAGGTCAAAGCTTGCAAAATCTCAAGCTGACTGTCAATTTGTGGTGCTTGGCCAGTAAGACCAATATCTGCGCCAAATTTACCTTTAAGTTCTAAAAGAAGGCGCTCAGCAGTTTTTTTGCCAATGCCTGGAACTTTGGTCAAGCGTCCAGATTCTTGTAATGTGATGGCTTGTGAGAGTTCCTCAACACTCATTCCTGAAAGCAATGAAAGAGCTGTTCTTGCTCCTACGCCACTGATCTTGATCAGGGCTCTGAAGGCTTCTCTTTCTGATTCGGTTGCAAAACCAAATAGTTGTTGCGCATCTTCTCTGACCACAAAATGAGTCAACAAAGTGACCTGTTGTCCCAATGATGGCATTTGATAAAGAGTGCTCATGGGTACATCAACTTCATAGCCAACGCCGTGACAATCAATGATTAATCTGGGTGGTGTATTGGCAATCAAGGTGCCTTGGATTCTTCCGATCATGTCGACATCTTAAGCTGATTAGCGAAATTGGTGAAGACGTTCGTTGAGTTCTCGGTGATGAGCAGCACAAATGGCCACTGCAAGAGCGTCTGAGGCATCTGTGCCGGCAATCTTATTGAGCTTGAGTAAACGTTTGACCATCTCTTGAACTTGGCTTTTACTGGCCCTACCAGTACCCACAATGGCTTTCTTGACTTCAAGGGCACTGAATTCAACCATGGGCAAGCCGCCAGAAACCAAAGATGCAATCGCTGCACCACGAGCTTGACCTAATAAAAGGGTTGATCTTGGATTGACGTTTAGAAATACTTGCTCCATCGAAGCTGCATTAGGTTGATAAAGATCGACCACTTCACGAATACCTGCATACAGTGTGGCCAATCTTTGAGGCACTGGTATTTCTGAGCCACCTGTTTCGATCGTGCCAGATGCAATGTAATGCAGGCGCTGACCCTGTACTTCTATCACGCCAAAACCTGTGACGCGAAGTGCTGGGTCAATACCTAAGATTCTCATTGATTAATGACGGAAATGACGTGTGCCGGTATAAACCATGGCTACACCGCGTTCATCAGCAGCAGCTACCACTTCATCATCACGCATGCTGCCGCCTGGTTGAATCACGCAAGTCGCACCTGCATCAACGACCACATCCAAACCATCTCTGAATGGGAAGAAGGCATCACTCGCTACCGCAGAGTTCTGTAGAGTCAGACCAGCATTCTGAGCTTTGATGCTGGCAATTCTGGCTGAGTCAATTCGGCTCATTTGACCGGCACCAACACCAAGGGTCATCCCATCGCCACAGAAAACAATCGCATTTGATTTGACGTATTTAGCAACACGCCAAGCAAACATCAAGTCTTCCATTTCTTTTGCAGTGGGTTGACGCTTGGTCACTACACGCAATTCAGATGGAAGAACGTTCTTGGAATCAGGGCTTTGAACCAAAAGACCGCCACCAACTCGCTTGATGTCTTGAGGATTGATCGTCTCAGCCAATTCAATTTCTAATAGGCGAACGTTTTGTTTGCTAGCAAAAATGGCCAATGCTTCTGGTGTGAAAGCAGGAGCAATTAACACTTCTACGAATTGTTTAGACACTGCTTCTGCAGTGGCACCGTCACATGGACGATTGAAAGCAATGATCCCGCCAAAAGCCGAAGTCGAATCAGTTTTAAATGCTTTTTGGTAAGCCTCGAGTGCTGATCCCGCAACGGCTACTCCACAAGGGTTGGCATGTTTGATGATCACGCAAGCAGGTTGCCCAGTTGTCACAGTACTGCCAAAGCTCTTCACGCATTCCCAAGCCGCATCTGCATCCGCAATATTGTTGTATGACAACTCTTTGCCCTGTAATTGGCGGTAGTTAGCCAAGGCGCCAGCAACTGCTTGAGTATCTTTATAAAAAGCAGCGCTTTGATGTGGGTTTTCGCCGTAGCGCATTTCTTGAACTTTATCGAAAGCCAAGTGGAAAGTTTGCGGGTAAGCACTTCTCTTGCCGTGATCTAAATCATCGCCCAGACTCGATAAGTAATTTGCAATCGCGCCATCATACTGAGCGGTATGGGCATAAACTTTTTTAGCCAAGGCAAAGTTTGTTTTAAAAGAAACTTCATTCTTATTGGCACGCATTTCAGATAAAACTGCATCGTAGTCAGATGGTGAAATAAGCACAGTCACATCTTGATGATTTTTTGCTGCTGCACGCAACATTGCTGGGCCGCCAATATCAATGTTCTCAATGGCATCTTCAAATGAACAGGTTTGCTGTGCTACCGTTTTTTGAAATGGATAAAGATTAATTACCAACATATCAATCGCTTCGATGCCATGCTTTTTGATGGCTGCCATATGTTCTGGAGTATCCCGACGAGCAAGTAAGCCACCATGAACCATCGGGTGCAATGTTTTCACGCGACCATCAAGCATTTCTGGAAAGCCAGTGATTTCTGAAACTTCAATCACAGGTAAGCCATTCTCAGCCAATAGTTTGGCGGTTCCGCCGGTAGAAATTAATTTGACGCCACACTCGTGAAGTGACTTTGCAAATGGAACGATGCCAGATTTATCGGAGACAGAAAGAAGGGCTGTACGAATCATAATTATCTTTAAAGTAGAGGTGAGTAAATAAAATTGGATTTAAATGAAGAGAGCTCTATAAAAGGCCGTGCTCTTGTAATTTTTTTCTTAGAGTATTTCTGTTAATGCCTAAATAATTTGCGGCCAAGGATTGGTTTTGTCCCGCGTGCTGCATGATCAGTTCTAGTACAGGCTTTTCCATGACGGTTAAAACCATTTGATAAACATTGCTTGGAGCAGTGTCACCTAAGTCATCTAAATAACGCTTCAGATGTTTTTCGATGGTTTGACTAACTGGGTGTTGAGCAGGGGGTTGCATATCAAGCAGCTTCTAAATAGATTAAGTGTTCAGATTCTTCTTTTAGTGAATCAAAAAAGTGATTCACTGTTTTTAATTGTTCTTGGCAATCATCTATTGTATTCATGTGCTGCTTGAATACATGAGATCCTTTGAGTCCTTTGCAATACCAGGCAATGTGTTTGCGGGCTGTTCTTACCCCAGCATATTCACCGTAAAAACTATAGTGGTCTAGCAAGTGATGATTCATGATGTCTTGAATCTCTGAAATTTTTGGAGCTGGTAAATGTTCGCCCGTTTCCAGAAAGTGCAAGATTTCACGAAAAATCCAAGGACGTCCTTGAGCAGCTCGACCAATCATCAAAGCATCTGCACCAGTTTGTTGAAGAACAAAGGCTGCTTTTTCTGGAGAGTTGATGTCGCCATTGGCAACGACAGGAATACTGATGGCAGCTTTAACTGCGGCGATGGTGTCGTATTCAGCTTCACCACGATATAGATCAGCTTTTGTTCTGCCATGGATGGTGAGCATTTCGATGCCGCTGTTAACGGCTATTCTGGCAATGTTCAAAGCATTTTTATTGTCTCTGTCCCAGCCAGTTCTGATTTTCAGAGTCACTGGTACAAGGGGGTGATCCTTTTTAATCGATGAAACAATCTTTTCTAAGATTCTGCCCACCAGAACTTCATCTTTTAAGAGGGCTGATCCAGAGGCCACGTTACAAACTTTCTTTGCAGGGCAACCCATATTGATATCGATGATTTGTGCGCCACGATCCACATTCAATAGTGCTGCTTCAGCCATCATATCGGGGTCTGCACCAGCAATCTGGACTGAAATTGGCTCTACTTCACCATCATGATTAGCTCTTCGAAGTGTTTTTGGGCTATTCCAGAGCATGGCGTTCGAAGCGATCATCTCTGAAACCGCATATCCCGCTCCTAAGCGCTTACAGAGCTGTCTAAATGGGCGATCTGTTACTCCGGCCATTGGAGCAACAAATAAATGATTGGGGAGCGTATAGGGGCCTAATTTCATCAGGACGCCACTCTAACATGTCAGACTGACTCTTGCCTAAATTTTAGGCAGATTAGCGGTTTATCGCTGACCAAACATCATTTGTCTGGTGATGCCTTGTTTGAGAGGATTGAGTAATTGGAGGCTGGATAGCGCAATGCCTCGTCCCCAGATAACTGGCTTGAGTTTTGATGTGAAAACTCTGGCTAAAAAGTCGGTTGTACCAATCGTGGCTTTTCGATCTTTTTTACGAAGTTGTTCGTATTTTTGAAGAGCTAGATAAACATCACTTTCATCGCAAAGAACATCTGCCAAAGTGTGTGCATCTCTCAAACCTAAATTAAGACCTTGGCCAGCAACCGGATGCATTGTCTGAGCGGCATTGCCGATCCAAACTTCATTTTTATCAATGATTTTTTTTCTGGCATTTAAACCCAGCTGATAACTTCTTAATTCTTCAGCTTCAATGAATGTTCCCGCGCGAGATCCAAATGCCTCTTGTAATTCACTGATGAAAGTGGCTTTATCAAGTTGCAGGCGTCGCTCCGTGGAGGCAGGACTGCCACACCAGACTAAATTAAGGTATTCGTGGCCTTGATGATTCGGTAGTAATGCGAGTGGTCCCTCATCGGTGAATCTTTCCCATGCCATGTTTTGATTGATTTGATTGGTTTTGACCCAGCCAACGATTGCACTTTGTTGATAGTCGCGATAAATCTCTTGCCACTCTTGTTGCTTGAAAAGACCACCTTCAGCATGAACTACAACATCACCGAGTTGATCATGATTCAACTGATCATTGGCTTGATTGAAGTGCCACTGGAAGTTAGGTGAATGCGCCGCTATTTTTTTCAAAGCTTGTCTGAGTGCCAAGTGAATATCTGCGTAGCGAACAATGTGACCCAAAGCATCTTGTTGTAATTCTTCTCTTCTCACGATGGCTTTGCCAAAGTGACCTCGATGAGAGATATGAATGGTGTGAATGGCTGGCGAGGGTGTTGGCCAAGCATGGATTGTTTTTAGGAGTAAATGACTGCCCTGTGAAACAGCAATGCCGCGACTGTCGCCTTGCTTGATTGAGTCATCGGATTCGGGCATGCGATCAAACAGATGTAAATGTGCATCAGGTTGTTTGGTCAACACCCAATTCGCACATGCTAGACCTACTGGGCCTGCACCGATGATGGCAATTTTTTTCATGAGTTTTTTGACGATGCTTGCTTCAAGACGTCTGTTTCATTAAGTACTCAATTTCATCGGCTTTGACTGGTACGCCACGACTCATGAGTTCACATTCGCCGCTGGTAACTAGGGCGTCATCTTCAATTCGAATACCAATATCCCAATACTGTGGATTGATATCATCGGCTTTGCGGATATAAAGGCCTGGCTCAATGGTCAAAACCATGTTTGGCTTCAGCATTCGCCAGGCTTTAGGTTCTGTTGAGCTGCCAGGCTCTCGATAGTTACCGACATCATGAACATCCATGCCTAACCAGTGACTGGTTCTGTGCATGTAAAAGCGTTGATAGGCTTTTGTTTCTATAGCGTTATCAAGTCCGCCGATGGCTTTTTTATCAATCAGATTTAAATCAAGCAAACCTTGGGTGAGAATTTTTAAAGCGGCATCATGAGGTGCCTGGAAATCAAAACCCACCTTGGTCACTGCAATGGCTGCTTCTTGCGCTGCTAATACGATCTCATAAACGGCTCGTTGTGGACCAGAGTATTTGCCATTGACGGGGAATGTGCGTGTGATGTCTGATGCATAACCGTCTAATTCACAGCCAGCATCAATCAAACATAAATCACCATCTTTTAATTCTGAGTTGCCGGCACGATGATGAAGAATGCAAGCGTTAGCACCACCAGCAACGATGCTGTTGTAAGCAACGCTTTGTGCACCTGCATTTCTAAATGAATACAAAAGTGATGCTTCTAAGTGATATTCGCGCAGACCTGGCTTTGAAGCCTTCATGGCACTGATGTGACCATCCGCAGCAATCTTGCCGGCTGCGCGCATGATGTTCAGTTCATGAGAGTCTTTAAAAAGACGCATTTCATGAATCATGGCTTCAACATCTTCGATCCTGTTGGGCGTGCTTGCACCGGAGCGTGACATTCCTTTGACTTTTTGTAGCCAACTTTTGAGTTGATTTTGTAGTGGACCTTCGCTGCCAAGTCTTGCATAAATGGCTGGTTGATCAGCCAAGAAATCAGGCATCAGGTTGTCCAACTCATTTTGTGAGAATGCTTGATCAACTCCGAGTTGAGTTGGTGCTGCTTCAGGCCCTAATCTCCAGCCATCCCAAATCTCACGCTCGAGATCTTTGGGGCGACAAAAAAGAATGGACTTGCTTGATTTCTTGTCCACCATCATGACTAGTGTGGCGCCTGGTTCTGTGAATCCTGTTAAGTAGTAAAAGTCAGAGTCATGACGATAGGGAAAGTCACTGTCTCGATTTCTGTAATGCTCTGGAGCTGTTTCTAAAACCAAGACCCCACCATTGCTTTTGCTCAGCATGACTTCTGCCAACCGCGCTCTTCGATGAGCGTAGATATCTTTGGGGAAGTTATTCATGGTCGTCATGGTTATTTATTCAGCTCAGCCAATCTTTCGGGAGTTCCAACGTCCACCCATGGAGCGCTTAAAACCTCACCTAAAACTCGATCTTCACTCATGGCCTGTCTGAGGATTGGAGCAAGTTTGGCAATTTCTCCTATCTTAATACTTTTGAACAAATCTTGATGGTAGATGCCAGCTCCAGAAAACGTCAGGTTCGAACCTTGAAGATCTTTATCTTTTACCAAGGAACCCTTTAGCTGAAAATCTCCTTGGGGGTTGTGGTCAGGATTCACAACTAAAAATAAGTAAGCCAAAGTTGTTGGGTGATCATTTCGTAATCTTTGAACAATGCCTTGGATTTTTTCAAATGGAAAGCTTGGGCAAAACACATCGCCATTAATGGCAAAAAAGAAATCATCTAATTTCATCAAAGCCATGCCTTGACGCAAGCCACCAGCGGTCTCTAGAGCGGTGAGCTCTTTAGAAAATTGCAGATGCAGCTTGGTAGGTTTGGATTGAGACAAATGTTGGACGACTTGTTCGCCCAACCAAGCGTGATTAACAACCACTTCAGAAAAACCACTCTTGACTAAACCATCCAGGTGCCAGTCAATCAGTTTTTTGCCTTGAACTGCTAATAATGGCTTTGGGGTGTGATCGGTCAGCGGACGCATTCTTTCCCCTCGGCCCGCAGCCAATACCATGCAAGGAATAGGGGAAGGTGTGGTCATTAAAACGTTAATCCATCGGGACGATCAATGCCTTCGATCGTATCTAAAAGTTGTAGAAGGGGTTTGAGAGCAATGTATCTTTCAGCAACTTTTCTAGTGTATTTGAAAACAAGAGGAATATCCTTCAAGTAACCATCCTTGCCATCACGGTGATAAAGGCGGGCAAAGATGCCTAAAACCTTTAGATGTCTTTGTAGACCCATCCATTCAAAATCACGATAAAAATCACCAAACTCAGGAGGTACTGGTAATCCAGCTTTACGAGCTTTGTCCCAATAGCGGATCAGCCAGTCCATTTGTTCTGGCTCTTCCCATTCGATGTAGGCATCACGATACAAAGAGGCCAAGTCATAAGTGATGGGTCCGTAAACGGCATCTTGAAAGTCAAGAATTCCTGGATTTTTATCCCCAGTCACCATCAAATTTCTACTGTGAAAATCACGGTGAACATATACCTGAGCTTGTGAGAGATTATTATCTAAAATCAGCTCAAATATATGGGCTAAATCAGCACTTTGTTTTGAGTTCAGCTCTAAATAGAGGTGTTTATTCAAATACCACTCTGTGAATAGATTCAGCTCACGGCTGAGCAACTCTTTGTTGTATTCCGGAAGAATGCCTGGTTTGCTGGCTAATTGCAGTTGAATCAGGGCTGAGTTGGCATCACCATAAAGCTTTGGTGCAGATGTTGGATTAAGCGCTGAGAGATAGGTCTCGTTACCTAAATCACTCAGTAGCAAAAATCCTTGTTCAATGTCTTTTTCTAGAACCAGGGGCACATTCAGTTTGGCTTGGTCAAAAAGCTCAGAAATGGCGATAAAAGGCTTTGTATCCTCGGTGGCGGGTGGTGCATCCATCACAATGAAGCTCTGATGAGGGCCATTTTGGGTACTCTCAACCCTAAAATAACGCCTAAAACTGGCGTCACTTGATGCGGGTGCCAAGCTTTCAAGAGTTAGTGACCACTTGCTTGCCAGATTGGCCAACCAAGAATTTAATTGAGATAAGCGGATATCGGGGTTCATGGCTTCGTATAATAAAAGCACTTAAGTCATATGCCTAAAACTTTTATCGTTCCGAGTGCCATTCTCGATATCAAACGACTCCCATCACTTCTTAAAGTGGGAGGTTTTTGTGCTTCTTTTTCTCTGATCTCGGTGGTTTTAGCCCAAGATGTTTTGCCCAAGGAAGATGCCCTCAAACTCAAGTTAGCCGACCAATTATTGGTAAGACCGATCGTTCCTGATGACGTTGCGCCAACTTTTACCTCGTCCAAGCAATTAGACGGAATCATGGATCGACAAATGCGCTTAGAGGGCGATGCAGTCATCCGAAGAAATCGCACTGTGATCAAGGGCGATTTAATCATTTATGACCCAGATACAGACATTGCTGATATTGATGGCAATGCCACATTGTTAAAAGACTCCACCTCCTTCAAAGGTCCAAAAGCAAAAATCAAGATTGATGCTCAAGAGGGCTGGATAGATGAGCCAGACTATGAACTGAGAGATATTGGTGGCAGTGGCAAGGCTCGTCGGGTTGAATTCAAAGAGAACAATGAAATTGAATTTGAAAATTTAACCTACAGTACTTGTAGACCTGAAAATCTAGATTGGTATTTAACAGCCAGTCGTATGGAAGTTGAGCAGGACACTCAATCAGCAGTTGGTACCAATGGAGTCCTTCATTTTTTTAATATCCCCGTCTTGTACTCCCC
>CALKUJ010000150.1 GCA_937996825.1 uncultured Polynucleobacter sp.
CCTGAAACCAACCTTCGATGCGGGCAGCGCTTACACGACAATGTCAGGTATGTGCTCGAAAGTGTTCGGTCGACAGATAACGCACGAACGATTGCAACCGCTGCATACCAGTCACACAGACTCAATATAAATGGCGCATAACCACCTTAATTTCGCACCACTTAACATGTGCGGCTTTGCTTAATGATTTGATTTTCTGAGACCCCAAAGTCAGGTCGCTTAGTTGGTTTTCGATTGCTGAACTTATGTGGTTGCACTTTTTCTGTTGGTTCAGATAGGCCGGCAAGGTCAAGGCTGAGTCCTAAGCCCGTAATGAGTCTGACCATCTTGCCAAGACTGCAGTTTTCGGGATTAGCTTCTGCATCTCTGATGAAAGAAGTACTTACATCACACACAGATGCTGCTTCTTCCCGAGAAAGCTTTTGACGCTTGCGTTCGGCTTTTAAGGCTTTTGCTAACTCAGTGAGTAGGGGTGTCTCAATCTTCATTTTTGACCTTTTAGGGTCATATTTAAGTAAAAATTACCTTTTACTGAATAATTTGTTCTCATGAGGTCAATTTCTGTAACCCAACTACATCTGCATTTGAATTCAGCTCATAGCTCGTATTGCGTCCAGCTGTTTCAGTACGACGTAGCACCCCGCGCGCAATCAAATCGTTGATATCTCTCAGCGCAGTGTCAGATGAGCATTTGCCAATGGCTGCCCATTTCTTATTCGTCAGCTTGCCATCAAATCCATCGAGCATACGATTGAGCACTTTGATCTGTCGCTCGTTGAGTGGCGTGCCTGCCCACTGACGCCAGAAGTTGGCTTTCACCAAAACACTCGTCAGGACTTGATCAGCTTCTTGAAGTGCGCGCAGCAAACAGGACAAAAACCAAGACAGCCACTCGGTGGCATCTAGATTTCCCTTCTGAGTTTTCTCTAGCAAGTCGTAGTAGTCTTTGCGCTCTTTTTGAATCTGAGCAGACAGACTGTAAAAACGTTGCTTGCTTTGATCTGCGCGGGCCAAGGCCATGTCACCAATGGCGCGTGCAATACGACCATTGCCATCATCAAACGGATGGATGGTCACAAACCATAAGTGGGCAAGGCCTGCCTTCACCAAGGGATCAACTTCTTGATGGGTTTCATACCAAATCAAAAAGTCATTCATCTCTGCAGATAGCAAATGTGCTGGTGGAGCTTCGTAATGGACGCGACGTCGGTGCATTGGCCCAGATACAACTTGCATAGGGCCATCTGCATCATCGCGCCAAGCGCCCACACGAATGGTGGTCAATCCACTTCGACCCGTTGGAAACAATGCAGCATGCCAAGCTGCCAGTCTTTCGGTGGTGAGGGGAGTTGCGTGCAAGCTTGTGGCGTCAAGAATCATTTCCACGACACCGTCCACGTGACGGTCGGCGGGCATGAGTGCACCAACATCTACGCCAAGCCTTCTTGCGATAGACGAGCGAACTGTTTCTGCATCAAGATGCTCACCTTCGATTTCGCTTGTTTTGAGGACATCCGCAGTCAGAGCTTCAAGGGTGGCTTGATCTTGTGAGCTCATTCCTTGATCGCGCATGCGTCCCATCAAGTGCCCTAAGGTTTGATGTACTTGGGCGAGCAATGGCATCAGGCTTTCGGCGTTGTATTGCCAATGGGGCCAGTCTTTGCTCTGCCAAACGTATAGGTTATCGCCGCTTTTCATGCGGCTATTAGACACCCAATTCACCGCATGGTCAGCTTAATCGCCGTAAAAAATGCGGCAAATATTGAAACAATCGCCGCATGGATTTTTCCCATGACTGTGCTTTGGCTGGTGAGAGTGGGGCGCGAAATTAGCGAAATCAGCGAAATTAGTGTCGAGACAAGGACTTGCGCTTCAAACTGGTTTGCGAAATTAGCGAAATAATCTCCGCCTAGTTTGGGACTTAAGGTGTGGACTGCGGTTCAAATCCAG
>CALKUJ010000151.1 GCA_937996825.1 uncultured Polynucleobacter sp.
CGAATTACGGTTGCAAAGTTAAACGGATATGACATAGCTTTTGATCCGCATGCCAATATCTTTCGTTGCGACAACCGTGCGATTTGTGGTGTCTTGGTGTACCCCTCACACGAAGAATTGAACAAACTTTACGCGAGGGACGGTGTGGGTATCTTTCTTCCTGAGGCGGTGGTAGTAGAAACCATTGATCACAAATTAGTTCCAGCTATGTGCTACATGCCTCCTGCCAGAGGAACAGAGGCGGCTGATACTGAGTATGTCGATAAATTAATCACTGCCGGTATCGATCATGGGTTTCCTTCGTGGTATGTCGATCGTTTAAGAGAATTGGGAGATATGTCGGCCTAAATGAGAGAAAACAGCATTACGCATCTTTGATAAATTGAAAAGCCCCAGGCAATTGCGCTCGTTTTAAGGCCTGCCTAGAATTTGAATTTCACTCATGTTTAGTGATCTTGAGACCAGGGGGCACAGATGGCAAACAAGTGGCGCACAATGCTCGGCAAGAAAAAATCACCCAAGATGGTGGTGCTGGACAAAGACTTTGCTGGCATCAAAGCTGGAAGCAAGCTTTTTGTTGCGACGCCCCAGATCATCGACGATTACATCCGACGCATTCCCGAGGGACAGACGAGGACGATCGAAAGACTGCGCAACGAACTCGCCGAAAAACATCAGTGCACAGCCACTTGCCCAGTCTCGACTGCTATTTTTGTTCGGATATCGGCTGAGTCTGCACTGGAGGAACTGGCCGAGGGCGAGGCCTTGCATTCGGTAGCGCCGTTCTGGCGGTTGATCGATCCCGATTCAAAGGTGGCTGCACGCCTGACGATTGATTCTGAATGGATCGCTGCCCAGAGAGCCGCTGAGCAGGCGGTTTGAGTGACTATTTGCTGTTGATGACTACCCGGTTCTTTCCAACATCGTCACCCATGATGCCCAATCCAATTGTCTTCGCCTAAAAAGAAAAAGCCTTAAATCTGTTGACAATCAAAATTCCTTACTTTAAAGTAAGGAAAAAGGAATTGACCTATGACCACCGCAACACTGACGACCAAAGGACAGATCACCATTCCTGTTGACGTGCGTAACGCACTCAAAGTGGATGCTGGGGATCGGGTCGAGTTCGTGCAAATTGCACCTGATCGATTCGAGTTCGTGGCGGCCAACCGCAGCATTACGGAACTTAAAGGCATGTTCGGCAAGCCGAGCAAGAAGGTCTCGGTTGATGACATGAACAAAGCCATCGCCAAGCGCGGAGCCAGCGCACGATGATCGGTCTCGATACAAACGTTCTGGTGCGCTACATCATGCAAGACGATGTAAAGCAGTCTTCCAAGGCCTCATCCTTGATCGAGTCATTGGATACCGACCATCCCGGCTTCATTTCGCTCGTGACGGTGGTTGAGTTGTATTGGGTGCTCACTAGTTGCTATGACCTGACAGGCTCGCAGGTGAAAGAGGCCCTTGAGTCCTTACTGCGTGCCAAACAAATTGTGGTGGATCGAGCTGACCAGGTGTTGCGTGCTCTGCGCGTCTTTGACGCAGGTAAGGCTGACTTCGCAGACTGCCTGATCGAGCGCACCGCTTCAGGTGCGGGGTGCTCTGAGACCATGACTTTTGATGCTCGTGCCGCCAAGCATGCGGGCATGACATTGATTCACTGAAGGGGGAGAAGCATTCATAAGGTCTTGGCGGATAACTGGCGAATCACATTCGAATTCATTCGTGTCAGATTTATTGCATGAAAAAAATCGGTGACAGCAGAAATGGCTATTCGAATTGCCAGAGCAGTAGGGGGGACGCCTGAAAGCTGGCTTCGCATGCAAGAAGCCCTGGATCTTTGGGCTGCGGAAATGAAATTCAAAAACAATCCCAAACTTGCACCGAGAGCAATGGTCGCCTAAAAAGAAAAAGCCCCAAGCATTTCTGCATGGGGCTTTTCAAGTTGGTTAGACGGCAACCAAAACATCACTGCTTAAGAGTTGACCATACTGCCTGGCCTTGGTCACCACTGCTTGGAATTTTTCAGATACCCCGTACTCGTCCAAGTTTTGCCCCATGTGTCAGTATCATTCGGAAGAATTTGAGAGCCTAGTTAGGCTATTTTTGTCACCAACGTACCGATGGAATCGATCGATACTTCGATACGATCACCGGATGAAAGCCATACTGGCGGCTTGCGAAACGCGCCGATGCCAGCGGGTGTTCCGGTCGTCAGAACATCGCCTGGCTCCAAGGTCATGTAACAGCTCACATAGGAAATCAAGCTTGCCACTGGGAAT
>CALKUJ010000152.1 GCA_937996825.1 uncultured Polynucleobacter sp.
AAAGTTGCGCTGGTTCGCTCTAAATTTAATTACTTTGGCGGTGCTGAAAAATTTGTTGAACGCGCCCTAGAGGCGTTGGCGATGGTGGGTGCTCAACCAACACTAATTTGCCAAAGTTGGAAGTCATCGGGAGATGAACGACCATTTCCAATCATTCAGACGCCAAAGCCCAAAGGATTTACACGTACGGCGCGTGCTAGAAACTTCGCAACATCTGTTCATACAGTGGTTGCTCAAAATACGTTTGAACTTGTGCAAACGCATGAACGTATTCCTGGTTTCGATGTGTTTAGAGCTGGTGATGGCGTTCACCGAGTCTGGATGACCCAACGAGCCAAAGACGTTGGGTGGTTGCGTAGGCTATTCATGTCGTTTGATCCATTTCATCGCTACCAATTAGCGCAAGAAAAGTTACTTTATGAAGCACACAATTTGCGTGCTGTTATATGTAACTCAAACATGGTCAAGCGAGAAATCTTGTCATATTTCAAAATTGACGAGAAAAAAATCCATGTCATTTACAACGGTATCGATACTGAAAAATTTCGCCCGCCTTCTGCAAATGAGCGACTCCAAGCAAGGCTTGAACTTGGTCTAGTTGGTGATGTTCCAGTTTTGGTGTTTTTGGGGGCGGGATTTGAACGCAAAGGTGTACACCACTTGCTGCATGCTTTGGCTTTGAGTACTGGCGTGCATTTGATGGTGGTTGGTAGCGATAAACATATCAAACGCTATCAAAAGCTTGCCGACACATTGGGTGTCAGTGAGCGCGTTAAGTTTGCTGGGCCGCAGAAGGATCCATTACGTTATTTGTGGGCAGCGGATGGCATGGTGTTTCCTACGCTTTACGATCCTTGTCCTAACGCAGTCCTTGAAGGGATGGCTTGTGGTCTTGGTATCATCAGTAGTCCTCATTGTGGTGCTATGGAACTTTTAAATGAAACCTCTGGCATAAGCATAAGTCCGTGGGATCATCTAGGCATGGCGAGAGCCATGGAACTTTTTAGCGATCCTGAATTTGCTCTAAAAGCTGGGCAAGCGGCGAGGGGAAATGTAGAAGGTTTGACTCTCAAGGCCATGGGAGATGAACTCCTAAAACTTTATCAGTCACTTGTGGCAAAAAATTGAAGGCGACATGAAACCGTTTCGTACCAACAAACTTCGCTCGATCCTTTCGTTCTTAGGTTTCTTAATTCGCAACCGCATTCAATCTTGGCTACCTTCGTCGCTTGCCTATGACCCTATAGAGCAAATTGACGTTTCAACAGCAGCCCACTTGCAGAGAATTAATTACTGCTGCAAGCTCGATAAAACATTTGAGGTGAGTGAGCCTGTGTGTGCGGCAGAGTTGTCGTATTTCAAAAAAACAGGCTACAGCTTTGATTTGCATCGCATCCTTGCACCATTTCAAAATTTAAAATTCACATATTTGCCTGGCGATATCAAGCATGTGCCTGATGTGCCGACCGTTGTGAGAAGTCGTCCAATTGGTGATCACAATCAGAACTCTGTCTTGCTGCCACTTAATTCTCGGCGCTTGTTTGAGGTGTATTCAGACCCTCATAGATTTGAAGATAAAAAGCCAATGATCGTCTGGCGAGGTGCTGTTTATAAAGAGCACCGAGCCGAATTATTAGAAGTGTGCGCATCACTCCCATTTTGTGACGTTCTCGCAACCGTCACTTCCCTTGATCGTTGCAAACACCTGTTGGGTAATTGGCTCACCCCACAACAGCAAATGAATTACAGATATTTGTTTATTATCGAAGGCAATG
>CALKUJ010000153.1 GCA_937996825.1 uncultured Polynucleobacter sp.
GCGAAGAAATGGAAGAGCATTCAAGGATTGCATTATTGGGTGACTACAACATTGCCCCTGAAGATCAAGATGTGCATGATCCCAAAGCATGGGAAGGACAGAATTTAGTCTCTCAGGAAGAGCGTGATGCTTTTTTAGGTCTCATCGAGATGGGATTTTATGACAGCTATCGCCTTTTTGAGCAAGCCCCCAAAAGCTTTAGTTGGTGGGACTATCGGATGATGGGTTTCAGAAGAAACGCCGGCGTTCGGATTGATCACATTCTTTTGACAGAGGCATTGAAAAATGACTGCATCGCCAGTTCTATCGATAAAACTCCTAGAACTTGGGAGCAGCCATCTGATCACGCACCGGTAATTACTACCTTAAGCTAAGCCCCCGTGCCTTAGAAGGGCATCAATTTCTGGCTCTCTACCTCTGAATGCCTTGAATGATTCTGCAGCAGAGCGGCTGCCACCAACTTCAAGAATCTCTTGTCGATAGCGTTCACCAGTGGCTTCATCCAAAATGCTGCCAGTTTTCTTTGCGGCTTCTTCAAACGCTGCGTAGGCATCGGCTGACAATACTTCTGCCCATTTATAGCTGTAGTAACCGGCTGAATACCCACCTGCAAATATATGGCTGAATGTGTTGGGCCAACGTGATAAATCAGACTGCTTGATCACATGAACTTGATCATTGATCTGTCTCGATAATTGCAAGATATCCTCGGGTTTGGCTGAATGTGGATCAAAGCTTGAGTGAAGACGCCAATCAGTCAAAGAAAAAACCAATTGCCTTAAAGTTCCCATGCCATTCTGGAAATTCTTGGCAGCCATCATTTTTTCAAAAAGAGATTTAGGTAATGTCTCACCGGTATCAACATGAGCAGTCATTTTTTCTAAAACTTCCCACTCCCAGCAAAAGTTCTCCATGAACTGACTCGGTAACTCAACTGCATCCCATTCAACGCCATTGATACCTGATACACCCAAAGAACCGACTTGAGTCAACATGTGATGCAAACCATGACCGCACTCATGGAACATGGTGATGACATCATCATGACTGATGGTTGGTTGTTTTGTAACGCCATTGACCGTCACAGGAGCAGGGAAGTTGCACACCAGATAAGCGACTGGTGTTTGAACAGTGCCATTAGGAAGGTTTCTTCTGCCTCTGGCATCATCCATCCATGCGCCACCACGTTTACCTGGTCTGGCATAAGGATCTAAGTAAAAATTGGCCAGCAACTTTCCGCTTTTACTCAACACTTTGAATGATTGAACATCCGCATGCCAAACTGGCAAAGAATCCTTTTCAATCTTGACGCCAAATAAGGTTTGAACAAGGCTAAATAAACCATCAAGAACTTTTGGTAAAGGAAAGTATTGTTTGACTTCGTTTTCAGAAAAAGCGTAACGCACCTGCTTGAGCTTTTCAGAAGCGAATGCCATGTCCCATGGCTCAAGGTTTGATAAACCCAAATGATCTTTAGCGAAAAGTTGTAACTCTTCCCAGTCTTTCTGGCCATGAGCCTGAGCTCTTTTGGCGAAGTCAGTTAAAAACTGATCAACCTCTGTAACAGTCTTAGCCATTTTTGGAGCTAGACTTAAGGCAGCAAAATTTGCAAAACCGAGCATTTTTGCTTCTTCATCTT
>CALKUJ010000154.1 GCA_937996825.1 uncultured Polynucleobacter sp.
CAGCCGACCTGTCATACGTTTAAGGAAACGTCATGGCAAACCATTCGCCATTCTTGAAAGCAACACGCGTTCACGCGGCAGTTGCACTGTGCATTGCATCTTGCGCGTCCGCTTGGGCGCAACAAAACCCCACTGAAATTACCATCACCGAGCAGCTTCCTGCGCGCGTGTCGGGCTTTGGTGATGTACCAGCACACGAGCTGCCCTTTAACACCACCATCATCACCAACAGCGATCTACAAGACATCGGTGCACAGCGCGTCTCTGACGCTTTACGCTTAGATGCCTCTGTCACAGACAGTTACAACTCACCCGCTTTTTGGGATATGTTGAGCGTACGAGGTTACACACTCAACAACCGCTACAACTACCAGCGTGAAGGCCTCCCCATCAGCGCAGAAACCATGATTCCCATGGACAACAAAGAACGCATTGAATTACTCAAAGGCACCAGTGGTATGCAAGCAGGCACGAGTGCGCCCGGTGGTTTGGTGAATTACGTCGTTAAGCGCGCCCCAACCAATGCGGAACAACCAATTCGCAATATCACTTTGAGCTTTGGTCAAGGAAACAACAAGCTAGTCGCAGCAGATTTAGGGGGTCGATTTGGCAATACTTCTGAGTTCGGCTATCGCTTCAATGTGGCGTACGAAGACCTCAATCCGTACATCAAAGACACCAAAGGTCATCGCGATTTGGTTGCCTTAGCGATGGACTGGCGCATTAATGCAGACAGCAAGCTGGAATGGGAGTTTGAAAATAGCCACCGAGAACAAATTGGCGTGAACGCATACAGCTTAATCGGCAACAGTCTCCCTCCAACCGTCGATGGGACGCGCAACATCACTCGCCAAAATTGGTCGCAGCCTGGGGTGTACGACGCATTCACAGGAAGCGTCCGTCTGAAACAAAACTTGAATAACGGCTGGTTATGGACAACCCAATACGGCTCTCAGTACCTACGCTCAGATGACCGTTTGGCATTTGCATTTGGATGCACGGACGGAAGCAATTACTCAAGCGATCGATACTGCAGCAACGGCAACTTTGACGTGTATGACTACAGAAGCAACAACGAAAAACGCTATACCGAAGCTATCCAGACCGAAGTTTCTGGGCAATCAGAAATTGCAGGGCTCAAACACAATCTAACTTTTAGCGTCATGCGCCAGCGCCAGCTAGATCACATGCCAAGCAAACGACTGGATGATGCCTATGCCGTGGGGACAGTCAATATGTACAACGATGTCCCTGTATCGATCATATCGACAACCCCAGAGACAAAAAACACAAACCGCAATGAATATGGCACTGAGCTTTCAGTCAAAGACAAGCTCAATCTGACAGCCGCAGATGCTCTATGGTTAGGGTTGAAGCACACCATCATCAACCGATCAAGCGTTCGCACAGATGGCAGCCGTCAAACGAATGATGAACGTAGCGTCAACACCACATGGTTGGCTTTCACACATCAACTAGATGCATCAAAAATAATTTATGCAAGCTATGGCGAAGGCCTTGAGTTGAATGTGACGCCCAACAAAAACTATTTCACAAATGCAGGAGCGGTTCTGCCTGCCCAGCGAAGTCATCAACAAGAGTTTGACATCAAAGGACAAACTTCAAGCAGTCATTGGCA
>CALKUJ010000155.1 GCA_937996825.1 uncultured Polynucleobacter sp.
AATGGCAATACCTTTGAGTTCATTGCGATAACGCTTGTTATCTTCGCCACCTTCACCAGTGTTTGATTTACCACCAATGCGGTTCATCGCAATCGCTAAAGTTGCGTGTGCTTCTGTAGAAATAGAACCCAAAGACATCGCACCTGTTGCGAAACGTTTCACGATTTCTTTTGCTGGCTCAACTTCATCCAAAGGAATTGCTTTGTTAGGATCAATCTTGAACTCAAACAAACCACGCAAAGTCATGTGACGCTTGGTTTGATCATTGATGATGTTGGCATACTCTTTATACGTTTGGTAGCCGCCTTTTTCTGGACCTTGACGTGTTGAGTGCTGCAACTTAGCGATAGAGTCTGGCGTCCACATGTGGTCTTCACCACGGATACGGAAAGCGTACTCACCACCAGCGTCCAACATATTGGTCAGAGTTGGGTCGTTACCAAATGCCAAGCTGTGCATCTTCAATGCTTCTTCAGCAACTTCAAAAATACCAATACCACCCACATTGGATGCAGTACCTTTGAAATACTTGTCAATGAGTTCTTTGTTCAAACCGATGGCTTCAAAAATTTGCGCACCGGTGTAAGACATGTAGGTTGAGATGCCCATTTTCGACATCACTTTTTGCAAACCTTTGCCCACAGCTTTGGTGAAGTTCTTAACAACTTTCTCAGCTGATAAGTCACCCTTCAGACCTTTGGCCATATCGACCAAAGTTTCCATGGCCAAGTACGGATGAACTGCTTCAGCTCCGTAACCCGCCAACAAAGCAAAGTGATGAGTCTCACGCGCACTGCCTGTTTCAACCACTAAACCAGTACTTGTACGCAAGCCTTTATCAACCAAGTGTTGATGAATAGCTGATGTTGCTAACAAGGCAGGAATTGCCACGTGATCAGCAGCCACTTGACGATCACTGATGATCAAAATGTTGTAACCAGAGTGAACCGCATCCACTGCTTCAGCACATAGTGATGCAAGACGAGCTTCTACACCGTCTTTGCCCCATGCTGATGGATAGCAAATATCTAATTCGTATGAGCGGAACTTGCCACCTGTGTAATGCTCAATATGACGAATTTTTGCAATGTCATCAAAATCCAAAATTGGTTGTGACACTTCTAAACGCATCGGTGGATTGATGTTATTGGTGTCTAGCAAATTAGGCTTTGGTCCCACAAATGAAACCAATGACATCACCATGTTTTCACGGATTGGGTCGATTGGTGGATTTGTTACCTGAGCGAATAACTGCTTGAAGTAGTTATACAAAGGTTTGTTCTTATTTGATAGAACTGCCAATGGACTGTCGTTACCCATTGAACCAATCGCCTCTTCACCGGATGAAGCCATCGGTGCCATCAAGAACTTCAAATCTTCTTGCGTGTAACCAAATGCTTGCTGACGATCCAACAAACTTG